>NZ_JALNUM010000059.1:0-39243 GCF_026540795.1 Methylobacterium sp. GC_Met_2 | reverse complement strand
CTACAGACGCGGACGTACTCGATCGGCACGGCCTTCTTGACCGGCAGGTCGGCTGCGTGCCCGGCGCCCACCGCCGCGAACGCGGCGGCCGAGCCCAACAGGGAGCTTTTCAGGAACCTCATGGATGACCCCAAATCTTCGAGACCCATAGCGCAGCATCGTCCGGTGATCCGGATCTCACTGCAAAAATCATTTCTGCTCGCGTCTTAGCGGCGGGCTTACACGCCAGCGGTAGGCGGCGTTGATCTATTGGCTCAGGTCAGCGGCAATAAGCAAAAGGAATATTGCCGTTTTACCCCTGTCGCTCGATCGCGTTGCTTGGAGGCAACAGAAATAGATAAGGTATTTCTGTTTGTTTCTGCTGGATTGAGGTGGCTAATTACCGAAATGATAGGCCACGAAAACGTGACTGCGCGCCCCGCGGGCATTTGCTGCTCGATTTGTGGCGTCCTTCAGCGTAGCCTGCCTACGAATTAGCTTCAGGGTGTCGTGCCGATCCACGGTCGCCGCGCCTGCAAACGGTGCGGTCCTCAAGGCCATGTCCGCTTGAATGCACCCGCCGTCCAGAACCGGATGGGCAGGAAGCCACCCAACCCGGCCGTTCACCGGCGCCTGCCAACGCGGCCGATGCTGGCCGTAAGCGGAATGGCTTCTTCGGAGCAGATGTGCTGGAAATGCGGACGGCCTGCTTCCGACCCATACCCGCTGTTCCGGCGGCCATTGGCGCTTTTCGAAAGCGGACGTTCGTTGGCCGTTTTATAGGTCCGCATTGCTTCGCTTGGCACAGAGGGATTCCTCCTGCTCTCGACCTGTCTATAGTCGATTGGCCCGCAGCGGAGGCCAAGCTCACCCGATGACGACGCGCGAGCGCATGACGGCCGACGAGGCCGAAACCGTCTGGCAACTCGCCCAGATCACCGGGCGCTCGATCTTCGACGTGTATCGCGCCGCCACCCGGACCCCGCGCCATGCGGTCCTGTTCGCCGCCGCTGTCCAGCTGGCGACCGGAGAATGGGACTGGCTCGACGGGGAAACTGGCCAGTGGCGTACCGACCCCGCGAAGCAGCATGCCAAGCTGCTCCGCTATGCCGACCTGCTCACCGAGGACGAGCCATGCGCCGCACCTTCACCGTCGAATTGACGACCCGCGAGGCCCTGACCGTGCATCGCATGGCCCGGCTATCCGGCGTCACCCCGGACGTGATCGTGCAGACCCTCTACCGGTCCAGCCTCTTCGACGCGGCCGTGTCGCTCGCGACAGGCGTCTGGGAATGGTTCGATGATCGGACCCACAGGCGCATCCGCAATCGGAAGCGGCAGTTCGATCAGTTCGTGGAATACACCGGCCGCCTTTTGCAGAAGGCCGAGGCGGTTCCTGAACCGACCATCCGGCAGCAGACCGGCATTACGCCTCGGCAGGCTTAGGGCGGGTCTGGCGGTCGGCGCGACTGCCGGGACATGATGGAGCGTCGCGCAGGTCAGATGCCGAGATCGCCTGTGGCCAGCTTCCGGTCGCAATCAGCGAACTTTGCCTCGTCAGCCGGGAACATCATCTGCAGCCCCTCGGTGGCGGCGCGCTCCTGCACCTGCTCGACGAACGGGCGCAGCCCGTGCTCGTAGTCGCGAAACGCGCTGCCATAGTCGTCAGGATTGCGTTCGAGAGCGTCAGCCAGCCTGCCGGCGCCGATGATGGCCATCGACCCGCCGAGGCCCGCGAGCGGGGAAGGGCAATAGCCGGCGTCGCCGACGAGAGCGACGCGTCCCTGTGACCAGGTCGGCATCCTGATCTGCGTCACGCGATCGAAATAGAAGTCGTTGTCCTCGCCCATGCACGCCAGCATGCCAGGCACTTTCCAGCCCAGTTGATCGAAATGATCGTGGACCAGACGACGCTGCTGTGCCTTGTCGCGATAGTCGTACGCGATCTGGCCGGCCGTGCGGAAACCGAAGCCTATATCGGTACGGTCGTCATATCCATTGAGCATGGCCGTACGGCCCGGGACGCTGAAGATCTCCGATTTGTTGGTGGGGAGCAGCCCGGTCTCCGGCACGACCTTGAGGTAGAAATAGCCGCCCATGAAGTAGGTGTACCGGTCGCCATCGCCGAACACGAGCCTGCGCGTGTTCGACCGGTTGCCGTCGCAGCCGAACACCAGTGTGAAATCACGCCGGCTGCCGTCGTTGAACGTCGCGGAGACGGCCTCGGAGTTCTGGTCGAGCTGTTCGATCGAGCGTCCGAACAGAAGTTCCACCTTGCCTTCGATCGCGCCTGAAAGGATGTCTAGCAGGTCGTCGCGGTGAATTTCATACCTGGGCCCCATCTGAGTCTCTTCGTCCGAGCCAGGGCCGACAGCGCCGAGCGTGGCGTTGTCCGCATCCTTGAACTCGAAGACTCGAGGGGGCAGCGCCTTCGCGAGGACTGCGTCCATCAAGCCCATCCGCGTCAGGATGCCGATGGTTTCCCCCTCGATGTCGACGGGCGTGCCGCCACGCCTCAACCTTGGTGCGGCCTCGATCATCGTGACGCCGTATCCCAGCCGATGCAGCCAGTAGGCCGTGGCGAGCCCGGCGAAACTCGCCCCACTGATGAGAGCGGTCCGGGGGGCGCCCGACGACGCCCCTGCAATCGCGGTTGACGGTGTCATGGCGTTCCCTTCAAACTAATCTCGATCTAAAACTATACCGAGTATATATTTGCATGAGTACGTCGACAAGGCTTGTGCCGGACAGGCGCACCAGGAAACGGCAGGCGACGCGCCAAGCCATTTCGGACGCGGCGACGCGTTTGTTCCTGGAGCAAGGGTTCGATCGAGTGACGGTCGACCAGATCGCCGAGGCGGCCGATGTCGGGCGCATGACCGTGTTCAACCATTTCCCCCGTAAGGAGGACATGTTCTTCGATCGCGAGGGCGAGATCCGCGGAACCATGTCGGCAGCGATAAGCGGACGGGCATCTAGGACCAGTCCGGTCGCGGCGCTTCGACTGCTCGCGCACCGCTTGGTCGGGGAGCGGAACCCGCTCATCCCCCTTTCGGAAGAGACCCTGAGCTTCGTCGCGACCGCACTGGCCAGTGAGGCGTTGAAGGCACGTGTGCGTCAGTTGTGCAGCGAATTCACGCAGGACCTTGCTGCGATGCTGGCGGTCTCAGTGGGACGGGAGGCAGGCGATCCCGACGGGCATCTAGCAGCAAGCTTGATGGTAGCGACTTGGTGCGTGGCGTTCGCCGAGGGTCATAAGATCGCTGCCCGGTCTGGAGAAACAGGTGCAGCCGAGGCGACCTTCCTTCGGTTAATCGATCAGGGGTCTAAAGCGGTCGAAGCAGCTTTGGCTGGAACGCCCTATGTGGATGGTGTTCTGTAACGTCCGCCTGCGGCAGAAGCCGTGCCTACTACGCCGCCGTGACGGCATACGGACCCGACGATGAGCCGCATGGACAGGGCCAGGGGGGAGGCGGACCGTCTGCGCAAGGCCATTCACACGCCGTCGGATCAGCGGACACCCGCCCAACACGAGTTGGTCAACCTGGCCGCCGAGGAGACCCTGCTCGTTCGCTTGATGCGGCTGCAACAGGACCAATTTCCGGTCACGACCGATCCCGTTCCCCGCATCGTGGAAAGCGCGCAGCGCCTCGTGGACATCCTAGTTATGGAAGCGAAGTACAAAGCGGGTGACCGGATAGGCGCGCTGCTCGACCTTCAGGAGGACGTGACCGCCTACCGCTTCCTGGCGGAACAGAAGGCCAGCCCGAACTAACCTAGCCGGCGCGTTCTATGGAGCAATAGGTTTCTCTCGATGAGCTAAAAGGCCCGGGCAATCGGTAGTTACACCTCGTAGAGCTCGTAGCCATCGCGCAGGAGGAAATCCAGGGCGGTTTTCAGCATCGCGGCATCATTGTTTTTGTCCCAATCGCCCGTGACCAAGCCACGGCCATCATCATCGAGAAAAATCTCGATGAACCCGATCCGGCCAGATATCACATAGTCGGTCCCAAATGCTTCGATCCTGACTACCCGTCTGCCGGCCGTGTAGCTCTTAACGTCAAATTCCACAGCCCTGATCAGCTCTGGCACGCCAGCCTTCGCATCGCCTGTCACCATGACCGGCACGGCGACAGCCTAACGTCCTCGACCGTCTCCCCCGCCATGTCCAGGAACGCCGCAAACCACATCGGCTTCCGCAGCAGACGCACGTTGTCGGGCATGTCAGGCGGCAGTGTCCGTATCCCACCGGAATAGACGGTTACGGCCGCATCCGGGCGCACCCTGGCGATTGCACCCGCAAGCGCGATGCCTGCTCCGTTGAAGGACCGGCTCAGGTATATGATGACTGCCGACAGCGGGCGCTTCCGATCCGCTCACCAGAACAGGGCCTCGGCCGCCGTCGCGGCCGTTATGACCGTATGGCCTCTCAGCGTTTCGAGGCCGAACGCCCAGTTGCGCCGCATATCGTTATCATCCTGGACATACAGCACATCGCCCATTTTGCCCGTCCTGTCCCGCCACCTTGGTGAGTGAATATCCTAGCTGAAAGTGACCCGCCAACGAGCCTAGTGCTCTGACGCATTCACTTCGTTCATGCGAGTGAGCACGAGTTCTTTGGTTTTGCATCAATTTTTCCAGACTCGGCTGACGCCTTCGTCTGGATCGATGCACTAGCGCGAGGAAGGCGCCGACCGAGAATCGGGCCCAAATTATCGGACTGGATCCGTTATTGAAGACATTATTCATTGCTACTGGTCGCTCCGGCCGTTGACGGCGCTGCTATGGAGTCTGTTTTCCCATATCACTGCTCGAAAGCGGACCGGCGGCAATTCACCCATCTGAGACGTTCGTCCGGGTATTAGGCGGCGGCAGATGCTGGCCGTAAGCTGCCGGTCCGCATCAAGACGACTGGGACGACAAAGCGGATACGCAGCGGTCTCAACGCGAGAGACCGCATCGCTCACACTCACCGGCGTACGCAGGTCGGAGCGCAGGCTCCGCCCCAGGGAGTCGTCAAGCCTACCGCGTTGTGGCCGGTCCGCTTCTTGCTCGCCCTCACACCGAGGTGTGCACGCAAGCCGCCGAACCGGGAGATCCCGTATGCGTCGATCCCTGCACACGGACGAGGAGATCGCCTTTCTGCTGAATGAGGCTACAGGGGGCATTCCGATCGCTGAGATCTGCGCGAGCGCCCATGTTTCACTCGGCACCTTCTATCGCTGGCGGCGGCGGCTCGGCGGGCTGAAGCCTGCCGGCGTTGCTCGCCTTGATCAGGTCGAGCGCGAGAACGCCAGCCTCCGGGCAGAGGTGCAACGACTCCGCGCAGCCTTGCTGGTGCAGCCGCTCCGGCCGAAACCGCAGCGGCCGGTCCCGACGGAGGGCGCGGCCCTGGCCCAGGGGCCGCGCCATCGCGGCGCCCAGGCCTGTGTCGGCCGGTTCGCCTTCGGACGAAGCGCGAACTGAGGCACAAAGACCGCCGGGGTCGGCGCATCGAAGCCAGATGCCTCCGGGCTCAGACCGTCCCGGACGAGGACGACTCGAGGGCCGACTTGGACATGAGCATGTGCACGCCCTTGTTGCCGTCCACCGTCTGGGTGATCCGCAGGTTCCCAGCCAGCGAGCACAGCATGTAGGCCTGGTTGCGGGTGAGGCTGGTGCGCGCGCAGACGAGGCGAACCATCTCGCGCACGGCCTGCCGCATGGCCTCGTCGAGACTCTCGTGCAGGCCGATCGACATCAGGTCGGTGGGCGTCTCGGCGAAGGGCCAGCCACCCGGGAGATCCTTGCGCACCGTGAGCCGGAACGTGCCGGTCAGCCCGGTCTCCAGGGCGGTGATGCAGACCTCGCCGTCGCCCTGCACGCCGTGGCCGTCGCCCGCGTAGAAGCCGCCGCCGGCGTTGAACACCGGCAGGTAGAGGCTCGTGCCGATCCGCATCTCCTTGTTGTCCATATTGCCACCGAAGGCCCGGGGCACCGGTGTGCCGACCCGGCCCCAGGCGGCCGGCGGGGCGGTACCCAGGATGCCGAAGAACGGGTCGAGGGGCAGCTCCGTGCCCCAGGGCAGGCGGCAGACGCCGCGATCCACGTCGATATCGGCGTGGATCGTCTCGTAATCGGTGAACTCGTCTGGCAGGGTCCCGAGCAGCGGCAGGATTGCCACAAAGCCCCAGTCGAGGCGGAACTTCAGATCGAGGATGTCGACCTGAAGCATGTCGCCGGGCTCGGCGCCCGCGACGTGGACCGGTCCGGTGACAAAGTGTGGGCCCGGGCCGCGCTCCAACGTGTCGAGGGCGTGGAGAAGGTCGGCGGGCACCCGGGCGGGGTCGGGATGGAGCGACTCACGCCCGCCCGCCGGGTGCGAGTGCAGGGTGACGGTGTCGCCCGATTGCACCGTCAGGACCGGCGCCAGCGCGGCGTCGAAGTAGCCGAGCACCATGGTCTCGGGCGTGGCGGGGATCTCGTGATGCGTGGACATGGCGTCTCCTTCCGGACGTCAGACGGCGATGTGCCGGGTGAGGGAATCGTGGCTCAGCACCCTGGGATCACCGCGCTCGACGACGCTACCGCGCGACAACACCACAACGGCATCGGCGACCCGGAGGGCGAAGTCGAGGTATTGCTCCACGAGCAGCACGGTGATCCGGCCCTTCAGCCCAGCGATCACCGCCTCGATGGCAGCGACGATCGACGGCTGGATGCCTTCAGTCGGCTCGTCGAGCAGCAGGGCGCGGGGCCGGGTGGCCAGTGCCCGGGCGATGGCGAGCTGCTGCTGCTGGCCGCCCGATAGGTTGCCCCCCGGGCGGTGCCAGAGCCCGCGCAGTGCCGGGAACAGGGCGACGGCCTCGTCGACCGCGTCGGTTCGCTCCAGCCCGTGGGCCCGGGCCGCCACCCGCAGGTTTTCGGCAACGCTCAGATCCGGAAAGATCTCGCGCCCCTGCGGCACGTAGGCGAGGCCCGCGCGGGCGCGCCGATCGGAGCCGAGGCGCGTCAGGTCGGTCCCGTCGAGGTCGATCCGGCCGTGGCTTTCCGGGATCAGGCCGGTGAGGCAGCGCAGCAGCGTGGTCTTGCCGGCGCCGTTGCGGCCGAGCACGGCGAGGCAGGCCCCCGGCTCGACCGCGAGGCCAATTCCGCGCAGCACCTGCGCGCTGCCGTAATGCTGATCGAGCCCCTCGACGGAGAGGCGCGCGGGTTGGGATAGGTGCGTCATCGGCCGAGGAACACCTCGATCACTCGGGAATCGCCGCGGGCGCCCTGCATGCTGCCCTCGTAGAGCGTGCGACCCTCGTGCAGCACCGTCACCTGATCGGCGATGGCCTCGACGAAGCCCATGTCGTGCTCGATCACCAGGATGGCGCGGTCGGGCCGGCGCAAGCTCCGGATCAGCGCGGCGGTCTGGGCGGTCTCGGCGTCGGAAAGCCCGGCCACCGGCTCATCGAGGAGGAGAAGCACCGGCTCGGCAGCGAGCACCATCCCGATCTCGAGCCACTGCTTCTCGCCGTGGGCGAGGCTGCCGGCCAGCACCTCGGCGCGGGGGCCAAGGCCGATCTCGCTGAGGACGGAGGCGATGCGGGCTGGGCGGTCGCGGGCTGGCAGCGCGGGCCCGCAGCCGATTTCCAGGTTCTCGCGCACGGTGAGCGCCGGGAAGACGCTGGGCTTCTGGAACTTGCGCCGCACGCCGGCCTTGGCGATCTCGGCCTCGGTACGCTGGGTCAGGTCGATCCGGTCGCCGAGCATAACCCGGCCGGAGACCGGCTTGGTGATGCCGGAGATCACGTCGAGAAGCGTGGTCTTGCCTGCGCCGTTCGGACCGATCACCGCCCGAACCTCGCCGGAATCGACTGCCAGGGAAACGGAATCCAGCGCCGTGAAGCGTCCGAAGGCGACCGTCAAGGCCTCGACCACGAGGGCGCTCACCGTGCGCCCCGCAGCCAGGCCGGGCGCGGACGCAGGGCCGCGAGGTCCAGGAGCCCGTTCGGCAGGACCAGCACCACGAGCAGCACGAGCCCCGACAGGATGAAGGGCCACGCCTCCGGCATCGCGGCGCTCAGCCAGAACTTCAGGCCGTTGACGAGGATGGCGCCGATCACCGCACCGCCGAGCCGCCCCAGGCCGCCGATCGCCACCCACACGGCGATCTCGATGGAGAGGTCGGGGGCCAGCACCCGCGGGTTGATGATGCCGACCTGCGGCACGTAGAGGATGCCGGCCAGCGCCGCGATCATGGCCGAGAGGCACCAGATCCCGAGCTTCAGGCGGGTGGTGCTATAGCCGAGCGTGCGCAGGCGGGTCTCGTCGTCGCGGCAGGCGAGCATCCGGCGCCCGACCGCGCTGCCGATGAGAAGCCGCGTGCCGGCGAGCACCGCCGCCAGCGTCAGCAGGGCGGCGACGGCGAGCCCTGTGACGACGCCGGGAGATCCCATCGGCCAGCCGAACAGCAGCGGGAAGCCGGTCATGCCGTTATTGCCGCCGAGCCCGGTATCGTTGCGGTACATTAGCAACATTGCGACGTAGACGAGCGCTTGGCTGATGATCGAGAAGTAGACGCCGTTGACCCGCGAGCGGAACGAGGCGAGCCCGAACACGAAGGCGACCAGACCGGCGAGCGCCAGCGCGAGGACGAAGGCGTAAGCGGCATGGTCGAGGCCGGACCAGTAGGCCGGCAGGCTCTTCCAGCCCATGAACTGTACGAAGTCCGGCAGCACGCCAGTCGCGGCCACGCCGTCCGCGAGGAGGTGCATGGCGCAGACATAGCCGCCGATGGCGAAGAAAAGGCCGTGCCCCAGGCTGAGGATACCGAGATAGCCCCAGATGAGATCGAGGGACACGGCCAAGATCGCGAAGGCCGCGAGCTGGCCCAGCGCATTGACGAGATACGGCGCGGGCGACGCCACCAAGAGCACCGTCGCGGCGGCAAGACAGAGACCGACGAGGCTGGCGATCAAGGGATCGCGAACGGCGCGGCGCGCCGGTCCGGCGGGGGAGGCCAGAGCGGTCTGCACGCCACCGCTCATCGCCGCCGCCGCACAGCGAACAGCCCCTCGGGCCGGCGCTGCAGGAACAGGATGATGCCCACGAGCACGATCACCTTGGCGGCGACCGCGCCGGAGATCGGCTCGATCAGAACGTTGGCGCCCCCGACCCCGAGGGCGGCCACTAGAGTCCCGAGGAGGCTGCCGACACCGCCCAGCACCACGACCATAAAGCTGTCGACGATAAAGCCCGAGCCCATTCCGGGATTCACGCTGTAGATCGGGCAGAGCGCCACCCCGGCGAGACCCGCGAGGCCCGAGCCCAGCCCGAAAGCCAAGCGGTCGACTCGGCGGGTCGGCAGGCCGAGGCAGGCGGCCATGTCGCGGTTCTGCGTCACGGCGCGGATATCGAGGCCGAGCGGCGTGCGCCGCAGGATCAAGAGTGTCAGCACGACGGTCGCCGCCGCGAAACCGATGGCAAAGAGGCGGTTCCAAGTGACGACGAAGTCGGCGTAGAGCGGCACGCCGCCGCTCACATAGGCGGGCATGATGAATTGCAGGTTCTGCGTTCCGACCGTCACCCGCACGAGATTCACGAGGAACAGGCTTACGGCCCACGTGGCGAGCAGGCTCATGAGCGGCCGACGGTACAGGTGGCGCAGGATCAGCGCCTCGACCACGATCCCCACCAGGGCGACCGCCAGAAAGGCCACGGGGATCGCCGCCACGAGGTAGAGGTCGAGCAGGTCGGGGGCGAGGCGGCGGAAGGCCTCCTGCACGCCGTAGGTGGCGTAGGCGCCGAGCATGATGAACTCGCCCTGGGCGAGGTTGATCACGCCCATCAACCCGAAAATGATCGCGAGCCCGGCCGCCGCCATGAACAGGATGCTGGCGAAGCTCAGTCCGTTGTAGAGCACCGCGAGCCCATCGCCGATCGCGACCGCGCGCGTGACCCGGCTGAGCCCAGCATCGAGGGCCGCCCGGAAGGCCGGATCGGCGGTGTAGGCGGGATCGCTCTTCAGCGCCGTGAGCCGCGCCTCGGCGGCTCCCGACGGGCTCGCCGCCACCGCGGCGATCGCCGCCCGGCGCCGGGCCGGATCGGGTGACGACAGGGCGGCGGCCTGGGTAAGGCCGGCGATCGTGGCTTTGAGCCCCGCATCCGTCTCCGCATCCCGCGCCCGGTCGAGCACGGCCGCCGGAACGGAGGCAACGCGCCGTTCCACGACGGACAGCCCGGCGCCACGGGTTGCAGGATCGGGTCCGGTCAGCAGGGCCACGACGCCGCGCGCAGTCTCGACGGCGGCCCGCTGGCGCAGGCCGAGGACCGGCGCGCGCGCCTCTGCAACTGGGCGCACCGCGCCGGTGAGCGCATCGTGCCCTTCGGGCGCACCTGGGCGATCGAGCAGGAGGGCGCCGTCCGCCGGGCAGGTCAGGCGGCGCTCGGCGAGCGCGCCGAGGAGCCGGCCGGCGTAGGCGAGGTCGTGGGCCGGCAGAACCCCGCCGGCCTTCACAAAGCCCTCGACCCCGCGGACCTGCGCGGCGCCGTCCCCGCACAGATCCTGCGCGAACGCCGCGCGATCGAACGCCGCCGCTGAGGATGGGACAGCCCAGAGCCCGAGCCAGCAGAGCGCCAGGACAGCGCGGAGCAAAGACCGCTTTGGATCAGCCATAGGGGCTGAACGGGGCCGGTTTCGGAGCGTCCGGGGATTGCCAGAGAACGTCGAAGCCGCGCTTCTCGTTGACCGAGCCGATGAACACGCCACGGGAGACGTAATTGTTCTCCCCCGTCATGGTCAGCGTGTAACCGGACGGGTCGTCAAAGCTCAGACCCGCAAAGGCTTTGCGCACCTCCGGCACTGCGAAAGACCCGGCCTTGGCGGCCGCGAGCGCCCACAGATGGACGCTGTCATAGGCCGAGACCATCGGGTCGATCACCGTGTCGGCGCTGAACGGGACGTTCTTGGCCCTCACGTAGGCGGCCCAGTCGGCGAGGAACTTCTGGTTGCGCTCGCCCTTGGCGGCCTGGAGATAAGCCCAGCAATTCAAGTGGCCGACGAGCTTTCCGGTGTCGAGCCCTTCGAGGTCGGCCTCCACCATGTCGAGGCCGAGGATCGGCACGTCGGTGGCACTGATGCCCTGGTTGGCGAACTCACGCAGGAAGTCGGGGATCGAGGATCCCACCACGGTGAGCACCACGATCGCCTGGCCCCCGGGCTGGCTGGCGAAGCTGCGCACTTGGTTCACCAGCGTCTGGAAGTTCGAGAAGCCGAAGGGCACGTATTCCTCGCGCCATGCGCTCTCGGGGATGCCCTTGCTTGTCCAATACCCCTTGAGCTGCTTGTTAATCGTGCGCGGCCAGACGTAATCCGAGCCGATCATGAAGAACCGCTTCGCCCCGACGCCGTCGGGGCCCATCAGGTAGTCGACCGCCGGCAGCACCGAACTCGCGGGCGGCGAGTTCACATAGACGACGTTCTTGGAGTTCTCATCGCCCTCGAAGTGAAGCGGATAGAACAGCAACCCGTCATTCTGCTCGACGACCGGCAGCACCGACTTGCGCGATACGGAGGTCCAGCAGCCGAACAGGGCCGCGACCTTGTCCTGCTGGAGCATCTGCCGCCCGACCTGCGCGTAGAGCGGCCAGTCTGACGCGGGATCGGAGGTCACCACCTCGATCTGGCGGCCGTTGACGCCCCCGCGCCCGTTCAGCTCATCGGCAGCCATCCGGACCACGTGGTTCAGCCGGCCCTCGAGATTGGCCATCGTGCCGGACGACGAGAACAGGCAGCCGAGCTTGACGGTGTCGGCTGCGAATGACGGTCGGATGAGGGCTGGTGCTGCAAGCAGCGCCGCCGTGCCGACGAAGCTGCGCCGCGTGAGATGCGTCATCGACCCCGAAGCTCCCGTAAAGGACAAGCCGATTGTCGACCGCAGCCGGGGAGACGGGAAGGTTAAAGAGACTGCAGGTCGGGGTGCGCGTTGCGCGTATTGACGGCACTTGTGCGCGCGATGTGCGGTCCGTAGCCGCGAGTGTCAAAATTGACGTCTCGAACAAACCCGCGGGGGACGCCCCGGGGGACGCACAGCATCTTACAACCTGCGTGGGTTGAAGCTGCGGCAGTGGAGCAACCGAATCACGCGTCCGCGGAAGGCACGCTTGGCGGGACGTGGTCACCAACGCAGCGTCGTGCCTGTTCACAGCTACAGATTGGCGTGCGGTCGAGAGCGTGAGGTGCCGGGTGGCCGGATCTCATCGACCGGCTTGACCCGGTCCGAGCCACACATCTGCCTGCTTCCGACGATGGCCTTTACCGCGCTGTTGATCCGAGTGGCGTCAGGTGCCAGGCGCCAATCTATCGCTGCACCGGCAAGCAGCCTTCGATGCGACCGGCATGGGAGTGCCCCCGCCGGGGTCCGATTCGGCATCCACTGACCACGCCGCGGCGGCGCTCGAGCATCTGCTGCTCCGCGTTCGTCCCGTAGCCGTTGTGCGCCGGAGGCCGACCGGCCCTATCACGGCCGGGATTTGGAAGATCCGAGGACGTTGACCCATAGCACAATGGTCGGTCCGTCCGGGTTGGGATTGCTGAAGCGATGCGGCCGTCTGCTCTCGAACCGGAAGCTGTCTCCTTCCATCAGGTGAAGCGTTCGCGCCTCGACGACGAGAGTGAGGCGTCCCTCAAGGACGAGGCCGGCTTCCTCGCCTTCATGGCTGAACAACTCGTCACCCGTGCTGGCGCTGGGTTTCAGGACCATATGGAACAGGCTCAGGCCCTGCGTTCCGCCGGGCGGCGTCAGCAACTGCTTGGTGATGCCAGCACGCCAGAGCTGCAGTTCAGGCCGGTCCTTTTGGAACACCACGATCGGATCCGGATCGGGCTCGTCCAGGGTGGCTTCGAAAAGCCCCCCGATCCCGATCTGCAGGGTGTCCGCGAGGAGCGCCAGCACGCGGAGGGATGGTGAGGACAAGCCCCGCTCGACCTGACTGATAAAGCCGATCGATAGCCCGGTGCTGGACGCCACTGCTTCCAGCGAGAGGCCGCGTGCTCGCCGAAGGTTGCGCAGGCGCTGCCCCACGGCCCTGTCCACGGGTTCAGGGCCCGTCGGCCCATCACGGGAAATGCTCACCACCACACCAGCCTGCCTCTCGTCGACACCTTCATGCACGTGAAAACGTCTTGCGTCGATGACGAAAACATGCGGTATTCTTCACTAATGTGAAATCGGGCGCGGCCATCGCCGTACATCCCGGCCACATGCGGGAGCGGCATGATGAGAAGACGGTTGGCAAGACTGTGTCTGGCGTCGGCGCTGCTCTTCGGGCTGCTGGGTCAGGGAGTTGGTGCCGAGCCGCTGAAAGTCGGTGCGACGCCCACCGGCCTGCCCTTCACGTTCCTCGACACCAAAACCAACACCATCCAGGGCGTGATGGTCGACCTCGTCAATGCGGTTGGCACGGAGGCAGGCTTCTCAGTCGCGGTGGAGCCGCTGCAATTCTCGACGCTGATCCCGGCGCTCACCGCCTCGAAGATCGACATCATCTCGGCGGCGATGTTTATCACACCGCAGCGCAAGGAGGTCGTAGCCTTCTCAGCGCCGGTCTACAGCTATGGCGAGGGCCTGATCGTCCCGAAGAGCGACACTAAGGACTACACTTCCTTCGCCGACATGAAGGGCGAGACCGTCGGGGCCCAGGTCGGCACCGCCTTCGTCGAGCCGCTGAAGAAGTCGGGCCTCTTCGGAGAGGTGAAGATCTACGACACGATCCCTGACATCATCCGCGACGTCAATTCAGGCCGGTTGAAGGCTGGCTTCGCCGACGCGCCGATCCTGGCCTACTACGTCAAGCAGGGCGTGTTCCCGGGCGTGCGCCTGGTCGAGACCTTCAAGCCGACCGTCGTCGCCTCGGTAGGTCTCAGCGTGCGCAAGACTGACACCGCGCTCCTCGCCAAGATCGACGCGGCGCTCGCCAAGCTCAAGGCCGACGGGACGCTCCAGGCGATCCTCACGAAGTGGGGCCTGCCGCCCTCCGCCGACCGGTCCTGAGCCTCATGCGCGAGTTCCTGGTCGACGCGCAGGAGTATCTGCCGATCCTGCTCCAGGGCGTGCAGCTTACGGTTCTGATCACCCTCGCCTCGCTGGTGGTTTCGACACTGCTGGGCCTCCTCTGGGCGGTGCTGCGGGTCTCCGGCATCGCGATCCTCGCCGGCTTCAGCGCGGTGATGATCAACATCCTGCGCGGTATCCCGATCATCGTGCAGCTGTTCTATATCTACTTCGTCATGCCCGATTTCGGCCTGTCGCTGACGGCTGTTCAGGCGGCGATCATCGGGCTCGGCATCGCCTACTCGGCCTATCAGGCCGAGAATTTCCGCGCCGGCATTGAGGCGGTGGATCGCGGGCAGGTCGAGGCGGCTTTGTCGATCGGCATGGGCTGGGGCATGACCATGCGGCGGGTGATCCTGCCGCAGGCGATCCGGATCGCGCTACCGCCCTACGGCAACATCATGATCATGATGCTCAAGGACTCGTCCCAGGCTTCGACGATCACGGTCGCGGAACTCGCCCTTCAGGGCAAGCTCATTGCGTCATCCACTTTCAAGAACACCAGCGTCTATACGATGGTGGCGCTGATGTACCTCGCGCTCAGCTTGCCGCTGATCCTGCTGGTTCGCCATTTCGAGGCGAGGGGTCGGCACCGATGATCGTCCTGAAGGATGTCCGGAAGCATTATGGCGCGCTTGAAGTGATCAAGGGGGTCTCGGCCGAAGTCGCCAAGGGCGAGGTGGTGTGCATCATCGGACCGTCGGGCTCCGGCAAGTCGACCCTGCTTCGATGCATCAACGGGCTCGAGGCCTATGACGGCGGTGAGATCCACATCGGCGGTCAGCGGGTCGATCGGGATGCGCGGAGCATCAAGGCGATCCGCACCCAGGTTTCCATGGTGTTCCAGCGCTTCAACCTTTTCGCTAACCGCACCGCCCTGGAGAACATCATCGAGGGGCCAATCTACGTGAAGGGCGAGTCCCGTCCGGAGGCCGAGGAGCGGGCCGCCGCCCTGCTCGCCCGGGTCGGTCTCGAAGGCAAGGAGCACGCCCGGCCGGATCAACTCTCTGGCGGTCAGCAGCAGCGCGTCGCGATCGCGCGGGCGCTCGCCATGCGGCCGGAGGCGATCCTGTTCGACGAGCCGACCTCGGCGCTCGACCCCGAACTCGTCGGCGACGTGCTGCGTGTGATGCGAGGCCTCGCCGACGAAGGGATGACGATGATCGTGGTGACCCACGAGATCGGCTTCGCCCGGGAGGTAGCCGATCGAGTCCTGTTCCTCGATGGGGGCCGCCTTGTCGAGCAAGGACCGGCCTCTGAGGTTCTGAACCGCCCTCAGCACCCCCGCACCCAGGACTTTCTGCAGCGCGTGCTGCATCCGCTGTAGGAGAGGTCGTGGCCGAACCCTTCCCGCTTGCCCCGTCGCTTTGGGCCACCACCGCAGCGCCGGCGCCAGCGACGCCGCCGCTCGCCGAATCAGGACGGGCCGACGTGGTGATCGTCGGCGGCGGCTTCTGCGGCCTGTCCACGGCGCTGCATCTTGCCGAAAGGGGCATCCGCCCAGTCGTACTGGAGGCGCGCGAGGTCGGCTTCGGCGGCTCCGGGCGCAACGGTGGGCAGGTCATCCCGGGGCTGAAATATGATCCCGCCGACCTCGTCGCCCGGTTCGGGCGCGAGCGCGGCGAACGGCTCGCCCGCTTCGCCGGCGGCACCGCCGATACGGTCTTCGATCTCATTGCCCGGCACGGGATGGACGTACCGCACCGGCGCGAGGGCTGGATCCAGGGCGCCCACACCGAGGCCGGCCTGGAGGAGGTCGCGCGGCGGGCACACCAATGGGCCGACCTCGGCGCCCCGGCGCGCGTTCTCGACAAGGCGGAGACCGACCGGCTGCTCGGCACGGAACGCTATCTGGGCGGCTGGTTCGACGGCCGCGGCGGCGCGGTCCAGCCGCTGAGCTATGCCCGGGGCCTCGCCCGAGCCGCCCTTAAGGCCGGGGCCGCAATCCACGGCGGATCACCGGTGACCGCCCTCGATCGCACGGGATCGGGCTGGATCGTCACCACGGCGCAGGGCGCCCGACTCACCACCGAGCGCGTCGTCCTCTGTACCAACGGGTATACCGGTGGGCTCTGGCCCGGCCTTGCCCAGACAGTGATTGCCGCCAATTCCTTCCAAGTCGCGACAGTGCCGCTCTCTGACAACCTGCGGCGCTCGATCCTGCCCGAAGGGCAGGTCTCCTCGGACACGCGCAAGCTGCTGCTCTACTTCCGCCTCGACCATACCGGTCGGCTGCTGATGGGCGGACGCGGTCCATTCCGGGAGCCGCGCGGTCCGCTGGACTGGGCGCATCTCGAACGGATCATCGGGAAACTCTTTCCGCAGCTCGACGGGGTCGCCTTCGACCACCGCTGGTGCGGCCGCGTGGCGATCACCCGGGATTACCTGCCACATCTTCACGAGCCGGCGCCCGGCCTGCTCATCGACATCGGCTGCCAGGGCCGGGGCGTGGGACTTCAATCGACGATGGGGCGGGCGATCGCTGAGTACATCGCGACCGGCGATGCCAACAGCCTCCCCCTATCAGTTACGCCCATCGCGCCGCTGCCACTCCATGCGCTGCACCGCTGGTACGTTTCTGCGATCATCGCTTGGTATCGTTTGAGCGATGGCGGGATTCGCTGAGAGATTGATCCGTCTCGAGATCGCCTCCGGCATGGATGACATAGCGCCGTTGCCGGACCGCTGCCGAACTCCTTTCGACGGTAAGAATGGGCACACAACAGACGACTGAAGTTGGCCGAAAGCTGAATGGCTGCTTCCAAACCAGCGAGCCGTCGAAGCAGACGTCGCCATCGTCTTCCGCGGAGACGAGTCAGATTGCATCGGCCAGTCGGATCTCTTGATATCTCTTCCGAAGCCGCATTGAGATCGGTCCGGCTCGCCCATCACCCACCCGTATGACGTCGATCCGCGCGACCTGTAGAACAACGTTCGTCGCCGAGCTGATGAAGGCCTTCGCGGCGGCTTTCGCCTCATCGGGGGTGAAAGCCCTTTCCTCCGTGGGGATGCTCTCGGAGCGGGCGATATCGAGGAGGCTCGCGCGCGCGATGCAGTGTAGCAAAGCGCTCGAGAGGCACGGGGACACCAAGCTTCCGTTCCAGGTCAAGATATGCGCCGTGGCCGCACTCCCCTCGGTGATGCAGCTGTCCTCGACGCGCCACGAAGCAACGCCTTGGGATCGAGGGCACAGGGAATGTCGAGCTCGGCCATGAAGCGTTGCAAGCGTGCGGCGTGGCCATATCATCGATGCGTCGGCGACCGATCACCGCCGTCGCCTCGTCGATCGCGTCGGCGAACAGGTAGCCGCGGTCGACGATCGAGACCTTTGCTTCTGTCTCCGGCAGCCGGTCGCCGTCGAGGTAGACGGTCCGGGTCATCGCGCGATCCTTTCTGTCGGAATGGGTGTCGGTCCGCCTCACCGCAGCGTCAGAGCGCGGGGCAGATCCGAAAGGGGTTCGGCGCCGTGTGGGGTGACGATCACGGTTTCGGATGCGCCGACCGTCCAGGACCCGTAGCAGCGCAGGGTCGCGGGCAGGTGGAACACCATGCCGGGCTCAATCGGCCGGTCGATCCCGGTGAACAGGCTCAGCAGGCCGCCCTCTCCCCAGTCCGGGGCGAAGGCGATCCCCATGGAGTAGCCGATGCGTTTGCGGAAGGCCGGGCCGTAGCCCGCCGCATCGATCACGGCCTGCGCCGCCTCGTGCGGGGCCGAGCAGGGTTGGCCGGGTCGGATCGCGTCGAGGGCCGCGTCCAGCGCGTGCAGGGCACAATCCATCATCCGCTGTGCCTCGACCGGCGGTGCGCCGATCCAGACGCTGCGCATAAGCGCCGCGTGATAGCGCGCATGGCTGCCCGCGAGTTCGAGGAACATCGCGTCGCCCGGCTCCAGCCGGCGCCGGCGCCAGGTCATGTGCGCAAGCCCACTGCGGGGGGCCTGACGAGACCAGCGGCTCCATCGCCATCGCCTCGGAGCCGGCCGTCGTAGCGGCCGCGAGCATGGCGGCGGCGACGGCGTTCTCGTCGTTGCCTGCGCCGCAAGCGGCGATGCCGGCGGTGAGCCCGGCCTGCGCGTAGCGGGCTGCAGTCCGAATTGCCTCCAGTTCTGCCGGCGACTTCACGATGCGTAGCGGCCCAAGAAGTCCCGACCCATCGGGCAGCGGATCGATGCCGAGCGCCCCGCCGATCCGCGCGGCGAGGGCGGCGGAAACGAACCAGCCGTCTCGCTCCAGTGCCGGGCGGACGAAGCCGCGCCGCCGCACGAGGGCCGCCAGGGCATCGGCAGGGTCGGTCCCGTCCGGATAGGCCAGAATGTCGTCGAGCCAGGTATTGGCCACTGCCCCCGGCAGTTCGAGTTGGCGCACCAACAGGGATGGCTCCCCTTCCACCGTCAGGACCAGGGCCTGGAAGGCGAAGTATCCCGCCGTCTGTCGGCCGGTCAGCCAGTAGATCGTTTCCGGGCCGGTCACGACCAGGGCGTCGTGGCCGGCGGCGGCGATCGCAGCCCGGGCCGCCGCCTGCCGGACGGCGAATTCCTCTTGCGGGAAGGCAGCCTCGGCGCCGCGCAGATGGGCGAATTCATGCATGGCGCCGCCCCCGCCTCAGAACTCGCTCAGGCGACGGATAATGCCCTGTTTGAAGTTCTCGAGATGGGTCGCGATGGCGTCCGCCGCCGCCGCGGCGTCCCCGGCCTGCAGGGCGGCGACGACGGCGAGGTGCTCGCGATGCACCGCCTCGAACCGCTCGGGCATCCGGCTCAGGTTGAACATCTGCGTCTTGAGCCGCAGGTCCTTGATCGTCTTGGCGAGAATCGCGTTGTGGCTGCTGTCGGCGATCAGCTCGTGGAAACGGCGGTCGACCTCCCAGTTGCCCGGCGCGTCCGGATCGCCCGCCGCGAGCAGTGCCTCGCTCTGCTCGCGCAGATCGTCGAGCGCGGTGGCCGGTATCCGTCCCGTCGCGAGCGTCACGCTCTCCCGTTCCAGCAGACGGCGAACATGCAGGATCTCGATGAGCTCGCGGAGGGAGAATTCCTTGACCACGAGCATTCCGCCGGGCTGCCGCTCGATCAGCCCCTCGGTCTCCAGCCGCGACATCGCCTCGCGGGTCGGCGTGCGCGAAATGTCGAGCATCTCCGCGAGGCGGCGCTCGTGCAGCACGGTCCCGGCGGGAAGTTCACGCCGCACGAGCATATCGAGCAGCCTGTCATAGGCCATCAGGCCGAGGCTCTGCTCACGACGGGCTCCGAGCGCGGTCGTGTAGGACGAGGCGTCGAGGGTCTTCATCGGGTTCCTCCCGAGACGGCCCATCGGGCCGCCCCTGCTATTTCTAATTATGGCTTCCCCGTCGTCCCCTCACATGGCGGGCGTCCGGATCGGGTCCTTCGGCGCCGGGTTGTAGCCGATCAGGGGGGTGAGCAGTTTGGCGTAGGTACCGTCGGCGACCATCTCGGTCAGCGCCTTGTTGACGGCGGCGTGCAGGTTCGGCTTGCCCTTCTTGATCGCGAAGCCCTTCTGAATGGTGCTGAGTGGGGTTTCGATCATCACCAGCGGCAGCTTGCGCGCCTTGATCGCGTAGTTGCCGGCGACCGCGTCGTTGATCACCGCATCGATGTTGCCGTTGACAAGGTCCTGCATGGCGTCCGCGGCGGTCTTGTAGCTCTTGAGGTTCGCGCCGTGCTCTTCGGCGAGCTTGCCGAAGGTCGAGGCCGAGAGGGCGCCGACATTGCGACCCTTGAGATCTTCCGGTCCCTTGATCCCGGTATCCTTGCGAGTGACGATTCGCGCTCCGGATTCGAGCCACCCGTCCGCGAAGGCGACCTGTTTCTGCCGGGTGGGGGTGATGTCCATAGACTCGCTGGTGATGTCGTATTGATCGGCTATCAGGCCCACGAGCAGGGCGTCGAACTTGATGTTGACCGGGTTGTATTCGAGCCCGATCCGCCGACAGATCTCGCGCATCACCCGGACTTCCAGCCCGTCGAGTTCGCCACTCGGCGTGCGCATGCTGAACGGCGCGAAGGTGCTGTCGGTGGCGACGATCAGCTTGCCGGGCTCGATCAGCTCCAACTTGCCGTCGGCCGCCCGGAGCGCCGGGGCGGCGAGAAGGCCGGTGCAGAGGGCGGCGAGGGCGAGGAGGTGGCGGCGGTTCATGGCGATCTCCGGTACGGGCGAGGGGGCGGGAGGTGTTGGCCGCGGCCCCTCCCGCGGCGGGGTAAGGTCACGACAGGCGGGCGTAGCGCCGCTCGAAATAGGCGGAGAGCTGCGACAGGATCGACGTCAGGCCGAGATAGATCAGCGCCGCCGCGATGTAGAAATCGAACGGGCGGAACGTCGTGGCGATCATCAGCTGCGCGTAGAGCGTCAACTCGACCACCGTGATCGTCGACAGGAGCGAGGTGTTCTTGACCGACGAGATCGCTTCGTTGGTCAGCGAGGGCAGGATCATGCGGAAGACCTGCGGCAGGACGATCCGGACCATCATGATCCGCGGGTTCATGCCGAGCGCGAGCGCCGACTCGATCTGCCCCCTGGGGATCGCCGCGAGGCCGGCGCGGATGGTCTCGGCCACGTAGGCCCCGCTGCTGACGCCGAGCGCGATGATGCCGGCGGTGACGGGAGAGAGCTTCACGCCGATCTGCGGCATGCCGAAATAGACGATGAAGACTTGGATCAGGGTCGGCGTGCCGCGGATGAACCAGACGTAGAAGCTCGCGAGCGCCCGGAAGGGCGCGAAGGTCGAGCGCTTGCCCAGCGCCCCGAGCAGGCCGCAGACCCAGCTGACCAGGATGCTAGCCACCGTCACGCCGAGCACGACCAGCGTCGCCGAGAGGAAACCGGGGCCGTAGGTGAAAAACTCCTCTGCGAGGGTCTGCCACCAGTCCTGCCATGCCGTGCCGCTCATCGCCGTCCGAACTCCGTGGTGGCCTCGAGGCGGCTCATGCCGGTTGCCCGAGCTCGACCGGCTCGTGCAGCACCCGGCGGAGGAACTGGCGCAGCCGCTCGCTCCGGGGCGAGCCGATGATCTCCGCGGGCGGGCCGTCCTCGGCGATCACCCCGCCGTCGAAGAACAGGGTGCGGGTGCCGACATCCCGGGCGAAGGCCATTTCGTGGGTGACGACCAGCATCGTCATCCCGTCCGCCGCGAGGGAGCCCATCAGCGCCAGCACCTCACCGACTAGTTCGGGATCAAGGGCCGAGGTGACCTCGTCGAACAGCATCACCTTGGGCGCCATGGCCAGGGCGCGCACGATCGCCACGCGCTGCTGCTGCCCGCCCGAGAGCTTCGACGGGTAGGCGTGCCGCTTCTCGTAGAGGCCGATGCGTTGGAGGAGGGCCTCGGCCTCCGCCACCGCCTGCTTGCGCGGCATCCGCCGCACCCGGATCGGCGCCTCGATGACGTTCTCCAGCACCGTCATGTGCGGCCAAAGATTGTAGCTCTGGAACACCATGCCGATCCGCGACCGCAATGCGCAGAGCAGCTGCGGGGTCGGCTGACGGCGTGCGCCCTCCTCGTAGTCGAACGCGAACCGCTCGAAATCCATGAAGCCAGAGGTCGGCGTCTCCATGAGGTTGAGGCAGCGCAGGAAAGTGCTCTTGCCCGAACCGCTCGCGCCGATGATCGACACGACCTCGCCCTGGTGGATGTCGAGGGAGATGCCCTTCAGGACCTCGTTGGCGCCGTAGCTCTTGTGTAGCTTCCTGATCTTCAGGAGAGGCGGCGGAGCGGTCTCGACCTGCGTCATCGTTAAACCTGAATATTCCGGATTTTGTTTCGGGATACTACCCGTAATTTGCCTGTCTAAGTGACGAATTACATCGGTCGTCGGGTGCAGAGTCCGTCGCGTTGCTTGTATTTCGGATGGATCTGCGTTTTTGACGTTGCCAGCATTGCGGCATTGGGCTAGCTTCTGCGGTATACCACCGGCATTCAAGCGGTATTTTTGAGCAGGGCTGCCTCGAACGTGTCCACCGAGCCTTCCGACCGCGTCCGCTCCTTCGCAGCAGCGCCGGGCATCTGCCTCATCGTTCAGCCGATCCATGCGGCCGGGCTTGTGCAACTTCGAGCGGCGGGGCTCGAGATCCGGGCCGCCACCGGGCTCGCCCCGGCGATTCTTGCTCGCGAGGCGGCCGAATGCGTTGCGGTCGTTACCCGGAACGGCGGCTTTCCCGCCGAGGCGGTGCTGGCCGCGCCCCGGCTGAGGGTGATCGGGGTCCACGGCACCGGGACCGACCCGGTCGCCGTGCGGGAGGCGACCCGGGCGGGGATCGCGGTCGTCAACACGCCGGGGGCCAATGCCCGCTCCGTCGCCGAGCACGCGATCGGCCTGATCTTCGCACTCGCCAAGGCGATCCCGCAGGCCGACCGGGCCATGCGGGAGGGCGACCATGATTTCCGCTACGGCTCGCGCCTCGTGGAACTCGCCGGCCTGACGCTGGGTGTCGTGGGGTTCGGGGCCATCGGGCAGGCGACCGGCCGGCTCGCGGCGGCGCTGGGCATGAGGGTGCTCGCCTACGGCCCGACGCGGCCGGATTCCGACTTCGAGGCCCTGGGCGCCGGGCGCGCCGCATCCCTGAAGGACCTTCTCGCCCGGGCCGACGTAATCTCCCTGCACCTGCCGCTCACGGCGCAGACCCGGACGCTGATCGGTCGGGACGAGTTGAGCCGGATGAAGCCCGGCGCCTTCCTAATCAATACCGCCCGGGGCGCCCTGGTGGACGAGGACGCCCTGGCCGAGGCGCTGGCCGCGGGCACCATCGCCGGCGCGGGGCTCGACGTGGTGTCGGGGGACGCGCTTGCGCACGACCATCCCCTGCACCGGGAGCGGCGGGTGATCCTCACCCCCCACGTCGCCGCTTCGACCGAGGCCGCCCTGATCCGCGCCGCCGAGCGGGTCGCGGGTCAGGTGATCGACGTGCTCGCCGGGTATCGTCCGCCGAACCTCGTCAACCCGGAGGTCTGGGATCGCAGGCGGCGGGGTGAGCACGAAGCGGGGGTCTCGGCATGAGCGGGATCGGAGCGGCCACCGCCGCGGACGCCATCGCCATCGCCCCGGATTTCTGCGCCGAGCTGTTTGCGCAACTCCTGTCTTTCAGCCGCGACGAGCCCGGAGTGACCCGGGTCGCCTATGGCGAGGGGGAGGAGCGGGCCCACGCCCTGATGCGCGCGACCGGGCTTTCGCTGGGCCTCCGCTCCGAGACCGATGCCGCCGGCAATCTCTTCCTGACCCTGCCCGGGCGCGACCCAGCGCTGCCGGTCTGGATGGTCGGCTCCCACGTCGACACCGTGCCCCATGGCGGCAATTTCGACGGGGCGGCTGGAGTGATCGGCGCCCTAACGGCCGTACAGGCCCTGCGCCGGTCGGGCCGCGTGCCCGCACGCCCCGTAACGGTGGCGGTGTTCCGAGCCGAGGAAAGCGTGTGGTTCCCCGCCTCCTATGTCGGGAGCCGAGCCGCCTTCGGCCTGTTGCCGCCCGAGAC
This sequence comes from Methylobacterium sp. GC_Met_2, assembly GCF_026540795.1. Taxonomy (NCBI): domain Bacteria; kingdom Pseudomonadati; phylum Pseudomonadota; class Alphaproteobacteria; order Hyphomicrobiales; family Methylobacteriaceae; genus Methylobacterium; species Methylobacterium sp. GC_Met_2. Next base: position 15,710 of record NZ_JALNUM010000059.1, on the reverse strand, counting down.
CCTCGATCTGCCCCGCGCCGATTCCGGTCGAAGCCTGCGCGAGCACATGGCCGCACTCGGCCTGCGGCCCGAGGCGGTGGCACGGGGTGAGGCGCTGCTCGATCCGAAGCGGATCCACGGGTTCGTGGAGATGCATATCGAGCAGGGACCGACTCTGGAGGCCGCCGAAATCCCCGTCGCTTTCGTCACGGCGATCAGCGGCAGCTTCCGCTACCGGAAGGCCGCCTGCTTCGGGCGCTACGGCCATTCCGGTGCCGTCGCACGATCCGAGCGCAACGATGCCGTCTTTGCCCTCGCCGACCTGATCGCCGGCCTCGACGCCCTGTGGGGCAGGCTGGAGAGGGAGGGGCTTCCCGCGACGATCACCCTGGGCGAGGTCGCCACCGACCCGGCCCAGCACGCCTTCGCCAAGATCCCGGGGGAGGTCCGTTTCTGCCTCGACGTGCGCAGCACCGAGCCGGCGGTGCTCGCGCGCATCGAGGCGGCCCTGGCCGACCTCGTCGCCGGCATCGAGGCCGCCCGCGGCGTGCGCTTCGCCCTCGGCGAACAGACGGGCAGCACCCCAGCCCGGATGAGCCCCGCCCTGATTGAGGCCCTGTCAGGCCATGCCCGTCGGCTCGAGATGCCGTTCCGGACCATGGCGAGCGGGGCGGGACACGACACCGCGACCCTCGCCGGGCAGGGCGTGCCGAGCACGATGATCTTCATCCGCAACCAGAACGGCAGCCACAACCCGCACGAGGCGATGCGGATCGAGGATCTCTGCGCCGCCGCGACCCTGGTCGCCCACCTCGTCGCTTCCGAGTGAACCCGCGCGAAAGGATGCACCGATGATCGTCGATCTGAACTGCGACATGGGCGAGGGCTTCGGCGTCTACAGCCTCGGCGACGACGCGGAGATGCTGGCGGTCGCCACCTCGGCCAACATCGCCTGCGGCTTCCACGCCGGGGATCCGCTGGTGATGCACGAGACGCTGCGCCTCGCCGCCGCGAATGGCGTGCAGGCGGGCGCCCATCCAAGCTTCCTCGACCTCTGGGGGTTCGGCCGGCGGCCGATCCACGGCGAGCGCCCGGCCGACATCGAAAAGGCGGTGCTCTATCAGGTCGGTGCCCTCCTGGCCCTGGCCCAGGATGCCGGCTGCCCGGTGCGCCACGTGAAGACCCACGGGGCGATGGGCAACATGGCCAACGAGGATGCCGACCTCGCGCTGGCCGTCGCCCGGGCGATTCGGACGCTGGACCGGGACCTAATCTTCGTCGTGATGCCCGGCCTCGAGACGGAGCGGGCCGGCGAGCGCCTCGGCTTGCCCATCGCCCGCGAGGTCTATGCCGACCGGGCCTATGCGGATGACGGCACCCTCGTCTCGCGCAAGCTCGCCGGCGCCGTCCTGCACGATCCCGAGGCGGTCGCCGCGCGCGTGGCGCGGATGCTCGAGGACGGAGCGATCATCTCCCTGTCTGGGCGGCGCATCCCGACGCGGATCGACACGATCTGCGTCCACGGGGACACACCCGGCGCCGTCGAAATGGCCCGCCGCCTGCGGGACAACATAACCGCGAAGGGCATCGCCCTGCGCCCGATGGCTGAGGTGCTCGGTGTCTGAGCCCGGCTACCGGCTACTGGATTGCGGCGACCGGGCGCTGACGGTGGAGCTCGGCCGCGCGGTCGACCCCGTCGTCAACGCGCAGGTGGTCGCCCTCGACGAGGCGATCCGCGACGCCGGACGGCCCGGCCTCTTGGAGACGGTGCCGACCTATCGCTCGCTCCTCGTCCTCTACGATCCCGACCTGCTGCCCCGGGCCGAGCTCGCGGCGCTGATCGCCGGCTACTGGCCGCCCCCGGCTGCAGCGGCCGGAGCGGTCCGCCGCTGGCGGGTGCCGGTGCTCTACGGGGGCGAGCACGGCGTCGACCTCGCCGACCTCGCAGCGGGCGCCGGACTGAGCCAGGAGGAGGTGATCGCCCTCCATGCGGGCTACGACTACCGCGTCCACATGATCGGATTCGCCCCCGGTTTCGCCTATCTCGGCGGTCTCGATCCCCGCATCCACGCGAGCCGGCGCACGGATCCGCGCGCCAGGATCCCGGCGGGAAGCGTGTCCATCGGCGGCAACCAGACCGGCGTCTCGCCGCCCCTCGAACTGCCGAGCGGCTGGCAGCTCATCGGCCGCACGCCCGCGCGCTCCTACGACCCGGTGCGGGCCGAGCCGTTCCTGTTCGCGGCCGGGGATCTGATCCGGTTTGAACCGATCGACCGTGCCGTCTTCGACGACTTGAGCGCGGCGGCTGAGGACGGAGAACTCGTCGCGACGATGGAGCGGCTCGATGGCTGACGGCCTGCGGATCGCCGCGCCCGGCGTGGCCACCACGCTTCAGGATGCCGGAAGGCGGGGATACCTGCGCTTCGGCATTTCGGGCTCGGGGGCGATGGACCCGGATCTCCTGGCCTTCGCCAACGCCCTGGTCGGCAACCCAGCCGACGCGGCAGCGATCGAGATGGCGATGCTCGGCCCAACCCTGGTCTGCGAGGCGGAGGCCTGCCGGGTCGCCCTGGCCGGCGCGTCGTTCGCGATGGCCCTGAACGGCCGGGTCCTCGATCCGTATACGGCCTACGACCTACGGCGCGGCGACCGGCTCACCCTGGGAGCCCCAGGCCGGGGGCTGCGAGCTTGGCTCGCCGTAGCCGGGGGCTTCGCCGTGGCGCCGATGCTCGGCAGTGTCTCGACCCACACCCGCACCCGCCTCGGCGGCCTCGACGGCCATTCCCTTGCGGCGGGCGATCTGCTGCCGCTGCGAGCACCGGACTCCGTGGGAAGACCCCTGACCCTGCCTCAAGCCCACTGGCCCCGTTTCGGCGGTCCGATCCGGGTGGTGCTCGGGCCCCAGGCCGACAGCTTCACAGAGGAGGGGCTGCGAACCTTCCTGTCCGCGCCCTACACGCTGACAGCACGAGCCGACCGGATGGGTTGCCATCTCGACGGGCCGCCGATCGCCCACGCGGACGGCTTCAACATCGTCTCGGATGGGATCGTGAACGGCTCGATCCAGGTGCCAGGTAACCGCCAGCCGCTCATCCTGCTCGCCGATCGCCACACCACGGGCGGCTATCCGAAGATCGCGACGGTCATCTCCGCCGACTTCGGCCGCCTCGCGCAGGTGCGGCCAGGGGAGACGATCCGGTTCGAGGCCGTCACCGTCGACGAGGCGCAGTCTCTCGCCCGAGACACGAAATCCGCCCTTGCGGCACGGTTGGCCGCCCTCGTTCCGGCCGGCGGCGGCGATCTCGACAGCGGATTCCTGCTGTCCTGCAACCTCATCGGCGGCGTCGTCTCGGCGAGATCCGCCGGAGCTGCCGCCTGAGGGCAGGCCGCCACCATCCCGCACAACGAAGAGACCCGACGATGCTCACCCCGTTTCACCTCGCCTACCACGTGACCGACCTCGACGCGGCGCGCCGCTTTTACGGCGGCGTCCTAGGATGCCGAGAGGGGCGCAGCACGGAGACCTGGGTGGATTTCGATTTCTTCGGCCACCAGATCTCGCTGCATCTGGGCGAGCCCTTCGCGACGACTCGGACCGGAAAAGTCGGCAACCACATGGTGATGATGCCGCATCTCGGGGTGGTGCTGTCTCTCGACGCCTGGGAAGCGCTCGCCGCTCGCATCGCAGCCGAGGGCATCGCCTTCGACATCCCGCCGGTGGTCCGTTTCCCGGGGGAGCCCGGCGAGCAGCGGACCATGTTCTTCTTCGACCCGAGCGGCAATCCCATTGAGATCAAGGGCTTTCGGGATCTCGATGGCGTCTTCGAACAATAGGCCGTTCGTGGTGAGAGTCCGCGTGCCTGAATGCCGGTGCATTCTTCAAGCAAGGCCTTCGAGTCCGCCGATCTCGAATCGTGAGAACGCTTCGCTGTCGAATGTCGGCTTTGAGGAGGTCCAGGGAGCCTCTCGCATGACCGCAATGGGCGCATTGCTGCTGGGCTGGTCTCGAAGCCCCTCGACGCAGAAGCCGAGGGGCCGAACGCTCAAATCTCAGTTCCTTCGGCTAGGGTCAAAGCATCTTCGACGTCGACGCCGAGGTACCTGACCGTGCTCGCGATCTTGGTATGGCCGAGCAGGATCTGAACCGCCCGCAGGTTGCCGGTCCGTTTGTAGATCAACGACGCCTTCGTGCGGCCGAGGGAGTGGGTGCCATAGTCCTCGCTGCGCAACCCGATGCCCATGACCCACTCATCGACCACGCGCATACTGCCGGGTGCTGATGTGCGTGACGCCGTCGAGCCGGCTCGGAAAGGCATGGTCGTCGAGCGTTCCACCCCTGGCTTCCAGCCATGCCAGAATGCTGGTTCGTGCAGGTTCGAGCAACTCGAACTGTACCGGCCGGCTGGTCTTGCGCTGGATGACGATGGCCCGGCTGCGGACGCGACCACCGCTGACGAGGTCGCCAATCTTGAGCTTTACGATGTCGCAGCCATGCAGCTTGCTGTCGATGGCGAGGTCGAACATAGCCGGGTCGCATGTGCGCCGTTCGCGGTCGAGCCAGAACCGGATGGCCCAAACCTGCTGAGGCTTGAGGGCGCGCTTGGCGCCGAGCTTGCGGCCAGCGTTCCAGGCTGGCCGCCCTTTCGTTGCCGGATCGTGTGCTGAGTGTCCCATCGTCTATCTCCTCGCCGGCCCAGGCCGACGAGGCGATATGAGACCCGAACCGAAGGTGCGGAGAGCGCGCATATGCGGACGTTCCGCTGGCGACCCACGCCAGACGCTCAGACCATCGTTGGTGCTTCTCCGAAGCGGCCGTTCGCCATCCCCCCGGCAACTTCGGCACTGAGTGAGAGGCGGGCTCAAGCTCGTTGCTTAAGCGGAGGTTGAAGCCGAAGCAGTAGAGAAATCTGATGCGCTGGGTCCGGCTCCATAAGATTTCTGGCAGGAAAATACGCGTAAATTAACCCAGCGCTCATGGTAATTTTGCAATAATTCTTAACCCTTCCCCAGAATGATTGGCAAAAAAAGGGCGGCCAAAGTGTATCGTATTTAAATATCGGCAGGAAATATAATATAAGATAAGATTTAGTGTTATTTGAATGCGAAGGGATTTGGACTTGAGCTACGTTCGAGCGATCGCTGCCGTTCACATCAGCTTAATCGCATGCTCCACGTCAGCCAGCGCTGAGAAAGTAACTGCGAGGATCTCCTTCTCGGAGATCCAGAGCCATTTGAACGGTACGATCGTTTCATTCCGCCAAGCTCGCACCGTAAAGGTTACAATTTTAGACGAGCATGAGGTGGAAGAGTGGAGTGCGCGTCGAGCAGACAGGCCGGATCAACATAGTCTGAGCTATAAGAGCGTGCTCGGCGCGCGCACAGACGTGGAACGGGTGAAGGTCGAATGGCGCTTTGAAGGGAACAACACTCTGGTTCGTGAAACATTATTTCCAACATTCCGCGAGTCTATCCGGCTCAATTTTCGCGCTGGCAAGTGTAACGCTGATGTAAACTATGCACTTACTGCTGGAAATTTTAGATTTGGAATGTGGGCGCTAGACTCTGGCAGACCGATCTTCTTCCAGAAGGTATTCGCTGATGATATTGAATGTACTCTTAGTGAAGAAAGCGTAAGCTAGGAGCGGACCCAACAGTTGGAGCCCCCGAAAGCGGTCGTATATAGGCTGTCTGGCAGCTCGGCTCGGGGTCGAAAGCGGGCTGCGCGGCAACGTCCGCTACGACGCTATGTCGCTCGAAAGCAGACTAGCCGCTATCCACCCATCTGAGACGCTCAGGCAGGCGGTCTGAAGGCGGCTGATGGCCGTAAGCGGAAGGTCTGCTTCCGGCTTAAAAACGAACAAGCAGACCTTTGTTGCGGCCCAGGCCCTCGTCTCAAAGTGACCCGTTGCGGACCTTCCGCCGTGCGGATTCGAATGTCTCTTTGGAAGGCGAAGCGGCCCTGCAAGCGGCGGTCATGACATCAGCATGTCATAGCCCGTTAAGTGGCTCGCCGAGCCACAGGCGAAGTCACGCTTGTTCGCGCAGGGGTGCAAGTTCCCAAAGGGCTCCGGCATGGCGTATCGGCCCCACCGAGACGGCCCCAGACATTCGGATGGTCCCGACGCGTCATCAGCCCCATCCCGAAGCCAGGATGCGGCAGGCGCGGAGGCCGACTGTCCCACGGGACTTCGCGTCCGGCTAACCGCCGGCGGAGAGCGGGCTATTCGTTTCAAATCGTTGGCCTGCATGATCGGCCGGCTCACTTCGCCGCCGTACAGCTCCCCTCCGGCCCTGTGTCGTCATACATGCGCGTGGCGCAACCAGCGTAGAACAGGTTCAAGGCCGTGTTGACGACGCGCTCGACTTCCTCCCTCGACGGTCGAGGCCGGACACCCAGGCTTAAGTCGCGCATGTAAGGACTGACGACCATGCTGGTCAGCATGTCCGCGGCCAGCCTCGGGTCGTCGGCCCGAAGCCGACCGAATTCGTTCTGCCAGCCGACCCAAGCGGCCAGGGGCTCCAAGACGTAGGCATTCAGGGCGTGCTTGTACGCCTGCGCCATGTTCGGGAATTGACGCGCCTCTCCGATCGCGAGCCGGTGGATGGTCACCCCGTCCTCGGACGTCGAGAGCAGGCAGAATTTCACTAGGCAACGCGCGATCTCCGACCGGGCGAGGTCGGCCCCGCCCGAATTGAAGATCGGGCTGAACAGCTCCTGGCATGCTTCCGAGACGACCTCGTACATGAGCGCCTCCTTGGAGGCGGCGTACTGGTAGACCGTCTTCTTCGAGATGCCTGCGTTTGCAGCGATGGAAGCCACCGTCGCGCCCGCGAATCCCTGATTCAGGAACTCGGCACGGGCGGCAGCGATGAGCCGAGCATAGGTTGGGTCGCTCTCGTCGACCCTGGCCATGGATGCCTCCTTGTGGTCGTCCGAAAGAATTCCGACCACTCCGGCTCCTCCTGCGCGACGCTTTCGGTCCATCAGAACAACCTCAATGGAAACCAGACAGTTTCTCGCTGCGAACTGGTCTGGACCACGAGGCAGACATGCCTCTCACCCACCATGAGATGACGGAATGAGTCCAAGTCGCTGGCGGGTCGAGCGTATTCTCGTATCAAGCGCATTCCTCGACCGCCCATGAAGGAAGCCACCGTACCATAGTGGCTGAACTCTCTCTCATGGCCGCTTGCCACACCCGACACGGAAACCAAATGGTTTCCAGGGCGAGACGAGGTGCGACTGTCCAATTGGACCTTCGAGCCGCTCTAGGATCATGCCGGAAAGAGAGCTATCCATGCCGAGCCTTCCCAAGTCTAAATCTCAGCCGTTCCTGAAGGTTGCCGCGCTGCTTGCGGTCGGCGCCACCCTCATACCCCCCGCTGCATCCGCCGGCGAAGTCGCCCAGCATCATGAGACGATGCAGGAGAGGCAGGTATGCACGCCCGACGTGCTGCGTCTGTGCCGATCCCTCGTCCCGGACCGGCAAGCCATCACCGACTGCCTCAACGCGAATTCCGAGCGCCTGAGCCCCGCCTGCCACGAAGTGATGGCCCAGCGGCAGTGAGTCCGGCGCGCCAGACCGGTCCACGAGTACGGACGATGGGCAACTCCGTCGTTCCCGACACCGCGCGTCCGGTCGCCGTCATCGGCAGCGGCACCCTGGGTCAGCACATCGCCCTCATGCTGGCGAGCGCGGGCGGCGAGGTCCGCTTGTACGATCCGAATCCTGAGCAGGCCGAGGCCGATCACCTGTACGTCGAGCGCGAGCTCGGAAACGTCGTGGCGGCGCGACAGGGTGCGACCGCCGACGGTGTCAGGGTCGCGACTTCGCTCGACGACGCTCTCGCTGAGGTCTGGATGGTCATCGAGGCTGTGCCCGAGCGCCTCGACCTCAAGACGAAGCTCTTCGGCGACTTCGACCGGCTCGCGCCCGACGACGCGGTCCTGGCCAAAAACTCCTCGGCCTACCCGTCGAGCCAGTTCATCGGGGAGGTCTCGCGGCCAGAGCGTTTGGTTAACACGCTTTACGACATGCCGCCCGAGCAGGCCGCCGTGGAGATCATGTCCTGCAGCCGGACCGACGTTGCCGTCATCGCCCAGCTGATGGAGCGGCTGCCCGCCTACGGCCTCGTACCGTTCCACGTCCTCTCCGAAAGCGTCGGCTTCATCTTCAACCGCTTCTGGGGCGGCGGTGAAGCGTGAGGCGCTCGCCGTCGCCGCCGAGGGCGCCTCGACCCCGGAGGACGTCGACCGCATCGCGCATGTCCTTGCCGGCGCGCCCGGCGGGCCGTTCCGGATGATGGACAAGGTCGGTCTCGACGTCGTGCTCGACATCGAGGAGCACTACGCCGCGACTCGGCCGGGGGTCCCTACCGGTCCCCGTGAGCTGCTCAGGAGCTACGTCGAGCAGGGCCGTTTCGGCGTGAAATCCGGCCGTGGCTTCTATCACGACTACCACTGACCGCGGCGCCGACTTCGCGGGGGGCGAGCAAGCCATCGCACGAGACGCTGGATCGTCGGACTTACCCCTCGCCGAGGGTCCAGCCAGCAAGCCGCGCGGGAACCAAGCCTGAAATCCGGGCGGAAACGGCTGGCCGAACCGCTCACCGGAACCGAGAGCCGAGCATGAAGATCGAGCGTACCACCCGCCGACCGGCCGTCGTCATCGTGACAGGAGCGTCCTCCGGCCTCAGCAAGGCGACGGCCCTGCTGTTTGCCCGCCGTGGATGGTCGGTCAGCCTGATCGCGCGCGGCATCAACGGCCTCCGCGCGACCCAGGATGAAATCCGGCGGCACCGCGACCGGGATGCCCTGGAGCGCGCGGCGGCCTCGGTCGAGGCGGAGTTGGGCGAGATGGACGGTTGGGTCAACGTCGCCGGCTCAGGCACCTACGCCTTCTTCGACGAGGGCAGTGCCGATGATTTCGACCGCGTCCTACTTACGAATCTGACCGGCAGCATCAACGGCACGCGGATCGCGTCGCGGCGCATGGTGCCACGCGACCGGGGCACGGTGGTGCAGGTCGGTTCGGCCAGTCGCTACCTCTACTGGACACAGAAGGGGCCGAGCAACGGCGGCGTCGGGTGCATCATGCGCCTCTCCCTCGACCTTGGACCGGGGGATGATCCGGCCGATCGCGCAGACGTTGAGGTGCTGCTCGACGCTCTGCCCGAGCCCATCGACCTGATGTTCGATGACCGGATCGACACGCTTTATTGGACGGACCGCGGCAGGGCCCCGCGCGGCAACATCTTGAACGCCGCACGGGTCGGGGCGGCGGGGCTCACCGAGCACCGCATCCTGATGATAGGATTGTGGGAGGGCATCGGGGTCTGCGCGAACGCGCGCCGGGATACGTTGTGGGTCACGGACCTCCTCCTGGGACACGTCCGCAGGTTCGATTTCGCGAGCGGAAAGGACCGCACGATCCGTCGCGGACGGCCGCGGGTGCGCGGTCCTGTACTCGATGATCGACCGGACGGTGCCCATCAAGGGACGCGTCGACAGCATCGGCTACGGCGTCTCGGGACAGGACCGGGTGAACCTGCCGCGCTCGGTCCCCATCGTCGTCCGTTCCGTCGACTGGGTCCACGTCGCCCAGCGGTTCCCCGTGCGCGTGAAGGTGGAGAACCCGCCGGAGGATCTCGCTCGGCTGGGCGCCAGCGCCATTGTAAGGATCCCCCGCGATGGCGAATGCTGAACCACGCGGCCTGTCGCCCCTCCTTGCCGAACTGGTGCCATTCCCGGGCCGTACCGCGATGGCCCTGCGGATGACCGCGGTGTCCGTGCTCGTCGTTCTGGCCGCGATGACTTTCAAGGTCCCCGAGACCGCGGTCAGCGTCTTCCTCGTGCTCTTCCTGCAGAAGCCCGACAGCGCGATCACGGTCCTGATGTCCATCGCCCTATCGGTGCTGCTGCCCACCATCGTGGGGATCATTTTCGCCGCCGCGATCCTGACCCTGGACTTCCCCCAGGCACGGATCGCCACGATGGTCCTGCTATCGTTCGGCATCCTCTGGCTGGCCTCGGCCAGTAAGCTCGGCGCCCTGGGAAATACGATTGGCCTCGTCCTCGCCTACGGCCTCGACCTGCTCGGAAAAGGCAACAACGGCGAGCTCGTGACCCGGGGTCTGCTCTACGCCCTGCAGTTCTCGATGTTGCCGCTGGCGGTGCTGGTCGCCTTCAACCTGCCCTTCGGCCGGCATTCGGAGCGTCTCGCGAGGGAGGCTTTGGCGGAACGCCTTAGTCTTGCCGCCGCGTGTTTTGAGGACGCAGGCCGTGCGGGTACCGTCCGTGTCGTGGATCTGGACGACGGCGCGATCCGGAAGCTGGTACGGTTGGCCGGTCTGCTGGGCCGTCAGTCGCGGACGTCGGCGGCACGGCTGACCGCCCTGACGCCCGCCAGTCGCACGCTGCTGATCCGGCTTGCCGCCGGTTGGGACGGCCAACAGGCTGCGGACCGTCCCGACCTCGCCACTCGGTGCCGGGGCTTGGCACAGGCGGTCGAGCAAGGGCGACCGGCTACAGAGGCTGCGAGGCAGGCCGCGCAGCCGGGAGACGCCCTCGGAGATCTGGTTACGGAAGCGGAGGAAGCGTTCGCGAGCGGCCAGACCGCACCGAAGCCGAAGGCCGAGAAATCGGGTTTTTTCAAATCCGACGCGTTCTCGAACCCTGGCCACGTCCGCTACGCGCTCGAGACGACGTTGGCGGCGATGGCCTGCTACCTCACCTACACCATCCTCGACTGGCCGGGCATCCACACCTGCATGATCACGTGCTTCGTGGGGTCGCTGCTCACGGTCGGCGAGACCAACCGGAAGCTGATCCTACGCCTGTCCGGCTGCCTGATCGGCGCGACGCTCGGCCTGGAGGCCCTCGTGTACGTCCTGCCGCACCACGACGGCATCACCGGCCTGCTCGTCGTCGCCGCCGTCGTCCTGCCGAGCGCATGGGTCGTCGTCGGGAGCGAGCGGATCTCCTACATGGGCATCCAGATCGCCTTCGCGTTCTGCTTGTGCGTGATGCAGGGCTTCGCGCTGAAGACGGATCTCACCGTCGCCCGCGACAGGATCATCGGCATCGTCTTCGGCGACCTCGTGATCTTTCTGGTGGCGCCCCGGCTCTACCCCGTCTCGATCCTGCCGGAGGTTGAGGCGACGGCACGCCGCTTCCTCACCGGCATCCGTGGCCTCGTGGCGAGCGAGGGGGGGCGATGCCGTCGGCCAGCATCCCGACCTCGGCGCGCTGGAAGCCCTGGAGCGCCTGCGGGACCAGATCGACGCCCTTGCCTACGAGCTTGGCGACAGCTCCGATCGGGCGCGGGCTGCCACCGACATGCTCGACGCCGGGGAGCATCTCCGTGAGCGCGCGGCCCGCGTCGGATCGCTCGCTGCGGAGCACCGCCCTCTCGCCATGGCCGGTGCCCTGGCCATGGCCGCCGCCGTTGACGGAGCGATGCACGAGGCGGACGGACCCGGGGCGCCTGCAAGGTGCGAAACGGATGTGGCCGGGTTCGCCGAGGCGTGGCGGACGCTCCGTTCGGACGCAGCGAGGCGTCAAGCATATGCTTTGGATACTCCGCGGCGGCTGCGGTCTGGTGACCGTCCTCCTCACGGCTGGATGCGCGACCTCGTTGCTGGACCTCGCTCCGGCGACGCCCGGCACGCCGTTCGTGCTGTCAGGAGCACCGGCGCCCATTGAGATGAACGAGGTCGATTTCGGGCTCCCGGCCCAGCCTACGCTCGCGGTCGTCCAACCGCCGCCGCTCGCCGACCCCATCCGCATCCACACCTTGCCGGAACTCATCGACATCGCGCAGACGACGAACCCGACGACCCGCATCGCATGGGAGCAGGCCCGGCAAGCGGCGTTGGCGGTCGGCATCGTGAAGGCGAGCTACTTGCCGGTCGTGACTGCCACGGTACTCGGCGGATATCAACGTACCTCATCGAGTCAAACGCTGCCGCTTACCGGCCAGACCGGCAATCTCGGGACCGATGCCACCGGCACGGTCTCGACGGCGGCCTTGCAGTGGCTCCTGTTCGACTTCGGTCAGCGGGACGCGCTGGCGAAGGCGGCCGGCAAGCTGTCGATCGCTTCGAACATCTCGTTCAACGCCCTCCACCAGAAGATCATGTGCGACGTCGGGAGGCAGTTCTACGAGTTCGGTGCCGCCCGAGAACGCGTACGCATCGCGGGCGCATCACAGCGCGACGCGCGGGCCGTCCTCGACGCCGCCGAGAGCCGCTTGCACCAGGGCATCGGAACCACCGTCGAAGTCGCGCAAGCCAAGCAGATGCTCGCCCAGGCCGACTTCGATTTGGTCCAGGGCCGGAACGCGGAGCGGGATTCCTACAACGGCCTCATTGGCGCGATGGGCGTATCGCCGGTCACCCAGATCCACGTCGAGGACGCGTCTGTCCACCCGCTGCGCCCACTGATCGGCGCTCCCCTGGAAACGCTCGTCGGAATGGCGCTGAGCCGCAGGCCGGACCTTCAGGTCGCGGTCGCGACCGCACAGGCAAGCCGCGCCGGCGTCGCCGCGGCGGAGGCCGACTTCCTGCCAAAGGTTTTCACGTCGGTCTCGGGGAACTCCGTGAACGGCCGGCTGAGCGTGACGTCGTTGCCCGTCGTCGGACAGCCCGGAAGCTCCGCCCTCGGCACGTCGCCCAGCAACAGCAACGTCACCGTGCTCGGCGGCGTCTCCGTGCCGATCTTCGACGGAGGCGTCCGGGCCGCCCGTCTTGAAGAGGCGCGGTCCCGGACCGCGCAGGCCGAGGACACCTTTATCCGCCTGCAGCAGGACGCGGCGCGGGAGGTGGTCGTGTCGGCCGACGCACTGAGAAGCGCGCTGGCCGCGTTTCGCGCCGCTACCGAGCCTGTGGCGGTGTCCGCTGTAAGTTACGACGCGACCCTGTCCGCGTATCGCAGCGGCGCGGGGACGATCACGGCAGCGCCGGAGGCGCAAAGAGCCCTCCTCGCAGCCGGCAATGCACGAGGTCAGGCCCATGGCACGGCGCAGATTGCTGCCGCCACGCTGGCTTTCGCCATGGGGACCGCTACCAACTCCCGCGCTTTCTCGCGATGACCGAACCGCCCCTCAAAATAATAGGAGCATAATGGGTCCAACGTCAGCAGGTTGTGTCCCATTAGCGAAGTCGGCCTACCATGGGTTCCGGGCTACCCGAGATGTGCCGACTATCCGCGACGGGTGTTGCAGCCATAGGCCGGTTAGGGTTCAGGCAGTCGTGCGGCCACCTCATTCCGGCGAAGGAACGGGATCGCGAAGGGTGGGTCATAGCCCATGAAGACGGGGGGGGGGGAGCGTTCGTCTTCCGGCCGGCGGTGGACAGCACTTCTGTCAGGATACGCTCCTGTTCGGTCCGAGCCTCAGGCGTGATGGATCCTGAGAAGCGGAGGGCGGCAATCTTCTCTGCCGGGACGTGGACAAGACGGACGCCTGCCTCAGTGGGCTCCGGGGCCCCGGCCTCGGCTACGTCGCGTGGAAGGAAGAACCGCATGGTTCCCCCCGAGCCCTGCTCAACCGGAACCGTCATCGCGATGCGTTGACCTCCGGTTTCCACGGGGGCTGTCATCGCGATGCGGTCGCCCCGCTGGTTTGCGCCTGTGATGTAGCGAAAGAGCCGCCCGAACGCCTCGCCGTCACCCTGTCCGCGCCCGTGGTCTCGACGGCGAGGCGTGGCTCGTAGGCTCGGATCTCGACGCCACGGTCGAGACGCTCGACGACGGTGTACCTTGGCTGATCGTAGAAGGTCCGTACGCCGACGACCCCGAGGACGGACTCGAAGAGAGTGACGAGATAGTAGAAGAACTTATCCATCGGGTGACGCTCGGTGGCGGGCGGAGATCCTAGAGCAACCGGTTATGGGCAATCGCCGCCTTGATCCGGGTTCGCGGAAACGCAAGACGGCCCGACGCCGCCGCCAAGCGGAACGTCGGGCCGTGCAGACCAATCTAGGACGCCAACGGCGTGAGGGAACGATGCCAACCGCTCCAACCGCTAGGCTGGAATAGCAGTGGCCAGCGAGGCATCCGGGGGCGTCTTCGGACGTGGTATCGACATCACCGGACACGGCGGCGGATCGTTGTCATCGTCACGCCGTCCCGGTCGAACGTAACAGTGCAGGTCCGCGAGACGTCGTAGGCGTTTTCGACAGGGCTGCCTCGGCGGGCCTGCGGACGTCACCGGACCGAACTTGGGAGCCGACTTGCGGTCGAGTTCGCTGAGGGCAGCGAGGACGGCATCGACGGATACCGGCTCGGCCCTGCTGCCCCTGAGGCAGCGCATGCTCGGTGTGCTCTCATGGGCACTCGCATCCGACGCCCAGGAGGCGAGGATCGCGCGCCTCTCCCCCTGCGAAAGTCCTGGGTGGGTCAGCACTTCCCTGGAGTAACGAAACACGTTGCCCGGAGCGACGAGCGCCTGCCATGCCTCGAACGAGGCCGGGTGCGCGCCGGCTGGGCTCACGGCGCTGGTTTGGGAACTGAAGCTCTCCATCATCGACATCGATCATCCCTCCTGAAGTGGGTTGGATGGGCGGTGCCCTCCCTCGCCGGTACGCAAGGGAGGGCGTTCGACGGGTGGCGGAACTTAAGCCGCCTTGCGCTCGGCCTCGATCCGAGGCTGTGCGTTATCCTGTCCGACGGCAGCCTGCGTCCCGCCGATGGGAATGCGCCTCGGCTTCAGAGCCTCGGGCACTTCGCGCTTGAGGCTGACGGTCAGGAGGCCATTCTCAAGGTTGGCGCCCACGACCTTCACGTGATCAGCCAAGCTGAAGCTCTGGCGGAACGTCCGGGCCGCGATCCCGCGATGCAGAAGTTGGCGGTCGCCGTCAGGCGACTTTCTCTGACCGGTGACCAGTAGGGTCGTGTCGTGCTGGGTCAGCTCAATTTCGTCGGGCCCGAAGCCAGCGACGGCCATGGTGATCCGGTACGCGTCGTCCTCAACCCTCTCGATGTCGTAGGGTGGCCACGTCGCGGACGTCTCGGCCTGGGTGGCCTGATCCAGCATGGAGAACAGGCGGTCGAAGCCAACGGTGGAACGGTAGAGGGGTGCAAAATCAAGGGTCCTCATGACCACATCCTCCTTGGAGCAACGTGATGACAAGGGTCGCCGGATGCCAAACCCGGCGCCCGTATGGCGAGCCGCAAAATGGCCTCGCGCGCGAAAAACGCCGTAGATGCGATCCGGTTCCAAGAAAATTCGCGACGCAGAGGACGCCGAGAATGGGCGCCGTCACCTGGGTGTGGGAGACGGCGGGACCAATGCGGACGTCGCACGTTGTCCACGTCAACACCTTTCACAACGACAAACGAAGTGGGACGAGGCGCATGCAGTCGGACACTCCACGCCCGGGTGACGATCCCCTGCCGCCCATCGGCGACCCAGTCCCCGAGCCTCAGACTCCCGAGATCGATCCACCGGTCGAGCCCCCGGCTCCCCAGCCTCCGGGACCCATCGAAGCGCACTGACCGACGACACTGACCTGCGGCCCGACACCCTTCCTAAAGGGCACGCCGGGCGCCCGAGGCTCCGGCCTTCGTCCGCAGATGGTCGCGCAAACCGTGCCGTCGGTTCCCTTCGCGTCGCTCGCAGACGTGCCTGGAGCCGTCCGTATGCCTAGGGTCTGGACTCGATCAGCACCAGAAGGCGATGACGGCGGCGAGGGCGACGGCGGAGGCGTAGTTGCGGGCGAGCTTGTCGTAC
>NZ_JALNUM010000058.1:0-39698 GCF_026540795.1 Methylobacterium sp. GC_Met_2 | reverse complement strand
CCACCCCACGCGGGATCTGCGATCCCCAAACTCCTCCCCACAAGCTTGAGCGATCCCGGGCAAACCCGGGGTCGCCAGGGGAGGAGAGCGCGTCGGCGCAGGTGTGAACGTCGTAGCCCTTGCGGGGGAAGGAGACGCGTGCCGCCCGTCAGACCGATCCGAAGACGATCCGCGTGCTCGCAGGCCCACTACCAGAGCGTGTCGCCGCGGCAACAGCCGTCGCCAGACGCGCGAGGGCGGCTTGCGGCCAAGCATGACCGCGCGTACTCCGGACATAAGAAAACACAATCCCAACAGTAGTTTAGCACAATTCTAAACAGCGCGATAGCAACGCCGGAGCCCTTCCCGGCGAACGCGGTCGGCTGCCCGTTCCGCCCGACACGGCCAGGTCCCATGCGCGTTGCTTATCCCCCCTTCAACACGAGCGGCGCCACCCTGCGGGCCCTCCTGGCCGGCGCCTCCCTTGCCGTCCTGGCCCAGGGCGCGCCGAGCCTTGCGCAGGACGCGACGCCGCCGCGCCGCGGGGCGCTGAGCAATCCCCCGGCCGGGGGCAGCGTGCAGCTCGAGGAGCTGAGCGTCGAGAGCCAGGGCGGCGGTGCCCCGGTCGCGGCCCGGGCCGGGGCGGGCGCGCGGGCGGTGGAGAGCCCGACCGGCCCGATCGACGGCTTCGTGGCGAAGCGCTCGGCCACCGCCACCAAGACCAACACGCCGCTGATCGAGACGCCGCAATCGATCACCGTGGTTGGCCGCCAGCAGCTCGACACCCAGAACGCCCAGACCCTCACCCAGGCGACCCAGTACGTCGCCGGAACCTATGCGGGCACCTTCGGCGCCGACACCCGCCTCGACTTCTTCCAGCTCCGCGGCTTCGTGGTCAGCGATTACGGCCTCTACCTCAACGGCCTGCAGCTCCTGAACTACGGCTTCGCCTACAGCCGGGTGAACACGTTCGGGCTGGAGCGGATCGAGGTGCTGCGCGGCCCCTCGGCGGTACTGTTCGGCGCCGGCAATCCCGGCGGCCTGATCAATCAGATCAGCAAGCGCCCGACCGAGAATCCGTTCGGCTACATCGAAGTGGGCGGCGGCTCGTTCGACCAGCGCTACGCCGCCTTCGACGTCGGCGGCCCGGCCGACCGGGAGGGGCACTGGTTCACCCGGCTCACCGGCTATGCCCGCAACGGCGGCACGCAGGTCCAGGGTGCGCCGGACGACAGCTACTCCATCGCCCCGGCCTTCACCTATAAGCCGGACGGATCGACCAAGTTCACGGTGCTGTCGAGCTTCCAGCACGACAACACGGCAGTGACCGCGAACTTCCTGCCCTATTCCGGCACGGTGCGGCCGACCGTGTTGGGCCTGCGCATCCCGCGCTCGCTCAACGTGGGCGATGCCGGCTTCAACACCTACCAGCGCGATCAGGCCTTCATCGGCTACGAGTTCGAGCACGTCTTCGACGACACCTGGGCGGTGCGCCAGAACGCCCGCTACGCCTACACGCAGAGCTACCAGAATTCCTACATCGGCCAGCTCGGCTACACCGATCCGCTCCAGACGCAGCTCGGCCGCTACCTGTTCCGGGATTCCGCCAAGGTCGCGCAGCTCGATGTCGACACCCAGGCCGAGGCCAAGTTCTCCGACGGGTTCTTCCGCCACGATTTCCTGATGGGCGTGGAGTACCGGAACTTCCAGATCCACGACAACCAGGCCTCGGGCTTCCCCGGCCCCGACCTGAACATCCTCGCGCCCGCTTACGGCCCGCAGACGGTCTCGGCCGCGCCCTACCTGATCAACGCCAACTCGTTCCAGCAGGTCGGCCTGTACTTCCAGGATCAGATCAAGCTCACGCCGGAGCTGACCCTGATCCTCGGCGGCCGCCAGGATTTCGTCCAGAACACCGTCTACGATCGCCTGACGCCCGCCAACACCAATGGCCGCAACGACAGTGCCTTCACCTACCGGGCGGCGGCGATCTACAATTTCGACTTCGGCCTCGCGCCCTACATCATGTACGCGACCTCGTTCCAGCCCGAGATCGGCGTGGACATCAACAACCGGACCTTCAAGCCCGATACCGGCGATCAGGTCGAGGGCGGCGTCAAGTTCGAGCCGCCCGGCCAGGGCTACTTCCTGACGCTGGCGGGCTTCGACATCCACCGCAACAACGTGCTCACCCCCAACCCGGTGAACACGATCTTCCAGACGCAGGTCGGCGAAGTGCGCTCCACCGGCTTCGAGGCGCAGCTCGTGGCCAACGTCGCCGACGGGCTCAACCTCGTAGCCTCCTTCACCAAGTTCGACTTCTCAACCCTGCGGGATCCCGATCCGGTGCGGGTCGGCAAGACACCGGTCAACATCCCGCAGACGCTCGCCTCGCTGTTTGCCGACTACACCATCCCGCTCGGGCCGTGGCGCGGCTTCGGCTTCGGCGGCGGCGTGCGCTACGTCGGCAGCTCGTTCGCGGACGTGGCCAACACCCTGCGGGTGCCCGACTACGTGCTGTTCGACGCGCAGGTGCACTACGATTACGAGAACTGGCGCTTCCAGGTGAACGCCTCGAACATCGGCGACCGGCGCTTCGTCGCCTCCTGCCAGTCGAGCGTGTCCTGCTTCTACGGCGACGCCCGGCGGGTGCTGGCGAAGGTCAGCTACAAGTGGTGAGGTGAACGTTCCTCGAGTCCTGGTTTCGAAAGGTCGAGACCTTTCGCGGGTCCAGGGCGGAGCCCTGGTGCCGGACCTCGTCCGGTGCCGGACCTCGTCCAGTGTCGGGCTTCGCCCGATCTCAGGGTTCCACCCTGAGCACCCGCCAAAGGGCACGCCCTTTGGAAACCCGGGAACCCTGTTGCCACGCGGTCGGGAACGGCTCTAACCCCATCGGCATGAGCGAGACACACGAGTCGGGCGACGGGTCGGCGGAGACGGAATTGGGCCGGCTCCTGCGCATCATGGCGGCCTTGCGCGACCCCGTCCGCGGCTGCGCCTGGGACGTGGCGCAGACCCCCGCCACCATCGTGCCCTACACGATCGAGGAGGCCTACGAGGTCGCCGACGCGGTGGCGCGGGGCGACCGCGACGACCTGCGCGACGAACTCGGCGACCTGCTCCTCCAGGTGGTATTCCAGGCCCGCATGGCCGAGGAGCAGGGCGCCTTCGCGTTCGACGACGTGGCCCGCGCCATCGCCGACAAGCTGATCCGCCGCCACCCGCACGTCTTCGCGCCGGACGGGTCGCTCCTGCCGGAGGGCTCTGCCTTGCGCAACCCGGCGCAGGTCGAGGCGCAATGGGCGGCAATCAAGGCGCAGGAACGCGCCGCGCGCGGCGAAGCGCAAACCGCGCCGGACCCGCTGGGCGGGGTCGCCCTGGCGCTGCCGGCGCTGGCCCGCGCTGAAAAAATCTCCCGGCGGGCGGCCGGCTACGGCTTCGACTGGGACAACGCCGCCCAGGTGATCGGCAAGGTCCGCGAGGAGACCGACGAGGTCGCCGAGGCCCTGGCGGCGGGCGACCGGCGGGTCGTGGCGGACGAGATCGGCGACCTGCTGTTCTCGGTGGCCAACCTCGCCCGGCATGCCGGGATCGACCCGGAGGCGGCGCTGCGCGACGGCACCGCCAAGTTCGAGCGTCGCTTCGCCGCGATGGCGGCGCATCTGGCGGCGGCCGGGGGCGAACTCGGCCGCGCGGAGCTGGCCGCCATGGAGGCCGCGTGGCAGGCGGTGAAGCGCGACGAGGCGGAGCGGGCCGTATAACCGGCGCGACGATCCTGCGCGGGGTGCTGCGCGTCCGGGGGCTCGACAGACCTCAACCGCCGGATATGGTGCCGCCCATGCGCTTCGCTCTCCCCATCCTCACCCTCCCCGTCCTGGCCCTGTTCGCCGCGACCGCCCTGCCCCGGCCCGCCCGGGCCGAGACGATCGTTCAGGGCCGGTTCGGCTGTCACACCCAGGAGGTCACGGACCGCCTGTTCAAGCTGGTCATGGCCGGCGACGAGTCGGGGTTCGGGCAGCTCCTGCGGGGCAGCCTCGCGAGCGGCGAGTGCCGGAACTGGACGCCCGGCGAGGCGGTCCGGCTCGAGAGCCGGACGACGACCTATGGCTGCATCGCGCCGGCGGCGGGGCAGGAGCGCTGCTACTGGACGCCGCTCAGCGCGGTCGAGAAGCCGAACTGACGGCGGCCCTCACGCCGCCCGCACGGTGTTGAGGAACCGTTCGACCTCGGACGCGAGCTGCTCGGACTGGCGCGACAAGTCGGTCGCCGCCGTGAACACCCGGTCGGCCGCCCGGCCGGTCTGCTCCGAGGCCTGGGCCACGCCGGCGATGTTGTCGGTCACCTGCTGGGTGCCGGCCGTGGCCTGACCGACGTTGCGCACGATCTCCTGCGTGGCCGCCCCCTGCTGCTCGACGGCCGCCGCGATCGTCGCCGCGACGGCGTTGATCTCGCGGATGCGCCCGGTGATCGTCCCGATGGCCCCCACCGTTTCGCCGGTCGCGCCCTGGATCCGGGCCATCTGGCCGGCGATCTCTTCGGTGGCCTTGGCGGTCTGGCCGGCCAGCGCCTTGACCTCGGCGGCGACCACCGCGAAGCCCCGGCCCGCCTCGCCGGCCCGGGCCGCCTCGATCGTCGCGTTGAGCGCCAGCAGGTTGGTCTGGGCCGCGATGTTCGAGATCAGCTGCACCACGTCGCCGACCCGGCTCGCCGCGTCGCTCAGGGCGGAGACCTGGGCGGCGGTCTGGTCGGCCTCGCCGACGGCCCGCCGGGCGAGGTCGGTCGAGCCGGTCACCTGCCGGCTAATCTCCTGGATGGAGCTGCCGAGTTCCTCGGTGGCCGCCGCCACCGTGTTGACGTTGGCGGCGGCCTGCTCGGCGGCGGCCGCCACGGTGGTGGACTGGCTGGCGGCCTCCTGGGCGCTGGCCGACATCCGTCCGGCCGTGGCCTGCAGCTCGGCGGCCGCGCTCGAGACCATCCCGACGATGCCGGCTATGGCCCGCTCGAAGGCGTCGGCCAACGCCACCATGGCGCGCTTGCGCTCGACGGCGGAGGCGGCCTCGACCGCGTGCCGGCGCTCCGCCTCCTCGACGGCGCTGCGGGCGACCATGGCCTTGATACCTTCGACGGCGCGGCCGACCGCGCCGATCTCGTCCCGGCGGGCCGCCTCCGCGAGCGTGGCGTCGGTCTCGCCATTCGCCATGCGCTGCAGGGCGGCGACCAGGCTGTCGAGGGGGCGGGTGATCCCAGACACCGCGATCGCGCCGGCCACCGCCAGGGACGCGAGCAGCCCCGCCACGGCCGTGGTGATCAGGATGGTGGTCCCCCGCTCGACATCGGCCTGCGTGGCGTGCTTGCCGTCGTCGATCCGGCGTTCCAGGTCGGCGATCTGGGCCTGCATCGCCGCGTGGAAGGCCGTGCGCAACCCGGATGCGTCCTTGAACGAGATCTGGAGGGCCGCAGCGCGGTCGCCATCGAGGGCTGCGGTGTTGCTGTTCGCGACCATCTCGAACAGCGGGGCGGTGATCCGGCGGATCTTCTGGGCCTTTTCCGCATCGTCGGCCGACCGCGACGCCGCGATGATGCGGTCGAGATCGTCGAGCGTCGCCTTGGCGGCCGCGTTGTAGTTATCCTCGAACTTGGCGAGGTCGGATTTCGGTTCGCCGATCATCAGGTTGCGGTTCATGAGCGCGGCGTCACCGAGGTGGATCCGCGCGCTCTGCAGGCCGGCCAGCCGGACGGTGAGATACTCCGCGACGTAGCCGCTGCGCTCCCGGATAACGTGCATGGTATTGAGTGCGTAAACGACCGTAATCGCGCTCACCAGCATCGTGATGAGCAATGGCATCGCAATCTTGGTTAGAATTTTTACATTATTGAGGATTTTCATCTCGGATGCATCCAGCAGAGTATGCGCAATACGCTCGATGAAACAGGACTGATTGTACAGATGATCGATCTTTGACGTGCCGCATCCGTAGCATGCCTAAGATTTGTGCTCAATGTATATCTCGATGCGAATGCAAAAATCCGAGTTCAGAGATTTCAGGTATTGACGCGCGGCTTTATCGATTTTCGGATCTGTTCTAGCGCGAGATAAAAGATGACACTGCTCTAGAGGCGAAGATTGTTCTGGCTGCGTGCGGACGCGATCGGAGACAACGGCAGGATTGTGTCTGGATACGGTTTGCGGCGCCGAGCCCGCCTCGGCTTCTGGAGCGGCGGCGGCCGGGCCGCCGCCGCCGGTGGGGCGGCGACCTCCGCTCAGGCGGCCTTCTTGCCCTTCTTGGACGGCTCGGCATCCTCAGGGGTGCCGTCGGTGTTGATCGATTCGGCGATCTTGGACAGCAGCGCGTCGGTCTTCTTCTCCTCCTGCAGGGTCTCGTCGAGGAGCTTGGCGGCGTCCGCGTAGCCGAGCTGGGCGGCCCAGGTCTTCAGGGTGCCGTAGCGGGCGATCTCGTAATGCTCCACCGCCTGGGCGCAGGCGGCCAGCACCGCGTCGGCGGCCGGGCTATCCTCGAAATCCTCCAGATCCTCCTCCATTTCGGAGACGATGCCCTGCATCGCCTCGCAGGTCTTGGCCCGGGCCGGCTTGCCGATGATCTCGAACACCTGGGTCAGGCGCTCGACCTGCTGGGCGCTCTCCTCGGCATGGGTCTCGAAGGCTTGGCGCAGCGCGTCGTGCTCCGCCGCCTTGGCGGACTTCTTGAGCGCTTTCACGGATTGCTTCTCGGCGTAGTAGACGTCCTTCAGGGTCTCGTAGAAGGCGTCGTGCAGCGTCTTCTGCTTGGCCATGGCGGTCTGTCTCCTTTGGGTAGGCTGCCGGGGTGCGCAGCTTCCGGACGGCAAACGCCGGTCCGGCCGGGCGTATCCGCCCGATCTTTTCCGATCTCTCGGCCCTGGGGAGGAACTTTTTTGCGCTGCGGCGTGTGCAGCCGCCGTCCTGTGATCCTGTGGTCCAGGGTCTGCGGGATCCCGGGTTTGCCGGATCCTGGGCCGCCGTGATCCCTGGATCACGGGATCCGGTCAGCGTGTGGAGCCGGGCGGGCTCACGGCCGATCGTCCGGAACGGCGGATCGGCCAGTCGATCAGCCCGCCGGCCCAGAGGGCGGCCCAGACGAAGACCGGCTGAAAGGCGAGCCGCGGTCCGTGATACCACCAGGAATCCGGGATGCCGTCGACGTGGATGTGGTCGAAGGCGTGCTTCAGGTTCGCCGGGTAGACGCAGACCGCGTAGAGGGCGAGGCCGATTGCGGCGGCCCGGCGGAACCGGCCCGTCAGGAGGCCGAGCGCACCGGCGATCTCGCACAGGCCGGTGGCCTGGATGACGAGGCGGGGCTCGGGCACCCAATCGGGCATCAGCGGCAGCATCGCGTCGGTCGCCACGAGGTGGACCACGCCGATGAACAGGTAGATCGCCGCGAGCCCGTAGCGCAGCCAGCGCCGCCCGGCCTCGATGGTCTGCTCGGTCACGCGACCGTCTCCTCCGCCACGCCGCAGGTCTGGGCCACGCGGGCCCGCAGGGCCGCCATCAGGCTTGCCACCGCCTCGTGCCCGGCGCCCGGGAAGGCGTTGTCGCCGATGGCCGTCACGGGGGACAGGAGCCGCAGGGAGTTGGTCAGGACCACGGCGTCCGCGCCCAGGAATTCGGGCAGGCCGAGCGAGCGTTCCTCCGCCCGCAGCCCGCATCCGGCGGCGAGACCCAGAACCTCCGCCCGGATGATGCCAGCGAGCACGCCGTCTTCGAGCGGCGGCGTGACCAGGGTGGCGCCGAACAGGGCGAACAGATTGCCGGTGCCTGCGCAGGCGACGCGCGCCTTCGTGTTGCAGAACAGCGCCTCGTCGAACCCGGCGGTGGCGGCTTCGCGGGCGGCCAGCACCGCGTCGCCATAGCCCAGCGTCTTCAGGCGGCTGGCGGGGGAGGTGTCGTTGCGGGCGATGGCGGTCGACCACAGGCGCAGGGGCGCGAAGGCCGCGCTCCGGGCACTCGGCGCCGCGGTGATGAACAACGTCGGGTGCGCATCCTCCGGTGGCTTCAAACCCCGCGGGCCGGAGCCGCGCGTCAGCGTGGTGCGGAGCGCCAGCCGCTCGCCCCGACCGGCGACCGCCCGCATGGCCGCGCGGATCCGCTCCGGCTCGGCGGGGATCCCAAGAATCTCCGCCGAGGCCACGAGCCGGGCGATGTGGGCGTCCTCGAAGGCGACGCGGCCCCCGAGCGCCAAGCCTGTGTCGAACAGGCCGTCGCCGAGCGTCAGGCCGCGGTCGGTGTGGTCGAGGGGGGCCACGGTCCCGGGGGTGATCGCCCCATCACGCCACAGCATCGCGGCGTCCCTCCGGCCTCTCTCGCCAGGCGCGGGCCAGTCCCAAAAAATTAGCGAACAGGGCGTGGCCACCCTCGGTCAGCACCGATTCCGGGTGGAACTGGATGCCGTAGGTCGGGTGGGTCCGGTGCGACAGCGCCATCACCTCCCCCTCCTGCGAGACGGCATCGACGGAGAGGTGCCGTTCCATGTCGGGGCCGGGATTGACCACCAGCGAGTGGTAGCGCCCCACCGGCATCGGCGCGGGCAGGCCGGAAAAGAGGCGCTCGCCGGTGTGGGCAATCGGCGTCATCTGCCCGTGCAGGGGGCGCTGCGCCCGCGCGACCGTGCCGCCGAAGGCCGCGCCGATCGCCTGATGGCCGAGGCAGACCCCGAGGATCGGCACCGTGCCGGAGAGATCCCGGATCGCCGGCAGGGAGATCCCGGCTTCCGCCGGGGTGCAGGGTCCGGGCGAGACCACCAGGGCCTCCGGCTCCAGCGCCCGGATGCCGGGCACGTCCAGCGCGTCGCTGCGCACGACCCGGACTTCTTCGCCCAACTCCTCGAAGTAGCGGACCACGTTGAAGACGAAGGAATCGTAATTGTCGAGGACGAGGATCATGCGAAGGCCTCGAACACCCGGGCGGCCTTGGCCAGGGTCTCGTCGTATTCCGGGCCCGGCTCCGACAGCAGGGTCACCCCGCCCCCCGCCTGCAGCACCGCCTGGTGGGCGTCCATGAACACGGTGCGGATCGCGATCGAGCTGTCCATCGTCCCGTCGAAGCCGATCCGGCCGATGGCGCCGCAATAGAGTTCCCGCGCGTCGCCCTCGATCTCCGTGATGATGTCCATGGCGCGGATCTTTGGCGCGCCCGTGATCGAGCCGCCCGGAAAGGTCCCCTCCAGGAGGTCGAGGGCGTCGAGCCCGTCGCGGAGTTGTCCGGTCACCACCGACACCAGATGGTGGACGTTGGCGTAGGTCTCCAGCCCGCAGAGCGTGGGCACGGCGACGCTGCCCGGCCGGCACACCCGCGACAGGTCGTTGCGCAGCAGATCGACGATCATGACGTTCTCGGCCCGCTCCTTGACGTTGGCCTGGAGCGCGTCCGCGACGAGTCGGTCGGCCTCCGGATCGTCGAGCCGGCGGGCGGTGCCCTTGATCGGACGTGTCTCCACGTGCCGGCCGTCGAGCCGGATGAAGCGCTCGGGCGAGGACGAGGCGATGCTCAGCCCTTCCAGCTCCAGATAGGCCCCGAAGGTCGCCGGGTTGGTGGCGCGCAGGCGCCGGTAGAGGGCGAACGGGTCGAAGTCCGCCGGCAGATCGGCGCTGAAGCGCTGGGCGATGTTGGCTTGGTAGATGTCGCCGGCCCGGATGTATGCGCGGACCTTTTCGACAGCATTCTCATAGCTTTGCCGGTCGAAGTTCGAGCGCCACGTGAGGTCCTTCCCGGATTGGCCCGGTGCCTCTGCCGGTTCGGTGCCGAGCCGGTCGGCGAAGGCGGCGAGCCGTGCCTCGGCGCGGGCCTGACGGGCAGCCGGTTCCGTTTCCGGAAAGCCGGTGGCGACGAGCCGGGCCGTGCCGGCGGCGTGGTCGATCACCAGGGCCGTGTCGTAGAGGTTCAGGGCGATGTCGTCGGTGAGCCCCGCCCGCCGGGCCGGCGCCGCGACCCGCTCCAAAGCCGCGCCGAGGTCGTAGGCGAGGTAGCCGATCGCGCCGCCCGGGAAGGGGTTTTCGGGGCTGGGCTCGATCCGATAGGGCGCGAGGCAGGCGCGCAGGGCCGCGAACGGGCCGCCCGGCACCGGTTCGCCGTCCAGGGTCGCGACCCCGTCGCGGAAGCGGAAGCGCGCGAACGGATCGGCCGCCACGATCGAATGGCGCCCGAGCGGGTCGTGCCGCATGGCGCTGTCGAGGAAGGCGAGCCCCGGCAGGCACCGCAGCCGGGCGGCGGCCGCGACGGGATCGATGAAGGGGATCTCTCGGGTCCACATGACCGGGTTCGGGGCCGCTATCTCTGGCTGTGCGTTATCCGTTGCCGTCGCACAGGCGATGCCGCGGGGGAAGCGGCAGTTCCACGCAGGCACCGCCGCGCGGTGCGGACGGGATCTGTCCAGGCTGCAGGGCGACGGCCCCAACGCCTTATGCGCGGTCCAAGGATCTGCCGGCAAGGCATTGTTAAAAAATAGAAATCTTTCGTGATCCGGTAGCCTCGTGCCGGGAGCCGGACACCCCTGCGGCGGCCGGTCTCGCGCGGGCGGTCGAGAACCGCTATAGGATCACGACCCCGAATTCTCGTCCTCGCGCTCCGTGTGGCTGTCTCATCGGCCACACGCGCGGGCGGCGTCCGATCTGTCGAATGCGCCCATGACCGCCACGCCAGCCCCCACGCCCGCTCCGAAGGCTTCGGACCTCAAGGCTTCGGACCTCAAGGCTTCAGATCTCAAGGCTTCAGATCTCAAGGCTTCGGCCCCAAAGATCTCGTTCGTGTCGCTGGGCTGCCCGAAGGCCCTGGTCGATTCCGAGCGGATCCTCACCCACCTGCGCGCCGAGGGCTACGAGCTGGCCCGGCGGCACGATGGCGCCGACGTGGTGATCGTCAACACCTGCGGCTTCCTCGATTCCGCCAAGGCCGAGTCGCTCTCGGCGATCGGCGAGGCCATGGCGGAGAACGGCCGGGTGATCGTCACCGGCTGCATGGGCGCGCAGCCCGAGGAGATCCGCGAAAAGTATCCCGATCTCCTCGCGGTGACCGGACCTCAGGCCTACGAGTCGGTGGTGGCGGCGGTCCACGAGGCGGTGCCGCCGGCCCACGACCCGTTCCTCGATCTCGTGCCGCCGCAGGGGATCAAGCTCACCCCGCGCCACTACGCCTACCTGAAGATCTCGGAGGGGTGCAGCAACCGCTGCAGCTTCTGCATCATCCCGAGCTTACGCGGCAATCTCGTCAGCCGCCCCGCCGCCGACGTGCTGCGCGAGGCGGAAAAGCTGGTGAAGGCCGGCGTGAAGGAGCTGCTGGTGGTCTCGCAGGATACCAGCGCCTACGGCGTCGATATCCGCTACAGTGAAAGCCCGTGGCAGGACCGTCAGGTCCGCGCGAAGTTCTACGACCTCACCAAGGAACTCGGCGAACTCGGCGCCTGGGTGCGGCTGCACTACGTCTACCCCTACCCGCATGTGGACGAGGTCATCCCGCTGATGGCCGAGGGCAAGGTGCTCCCCTATCTCGACATGCCGCTCCAGCACGCCAGCCCCGCGGTTCTCAAGCGCATGCGCCGGCCCGGCAACCAGGAGCGCCAGCTCGACCGGATCCGCAGCTGGCGGCAGATCTGCCCGGACCTCGCGATCCGCTCGACCTTCATCGTCGGCTTCCCCGGCGAGACCGAGGCCGAGTTCGAGGAGCTGCTGGGCTGGCTGCAGGAGGCCAAGCTCGATCGCGTCGGCTGCTTCGAATACGAGCCGGTGGCGGGCGCCACCGCCAACGCGCTGGGCGACCTCGTGCCGCCGGACGTGAAGGCCGAGCGCAAGCGCCGGTTCATGGAGACCCAGAACGGCATCGCGCTCCGGCTCCAGCGGGCCAAGGTCGGCAAGCGGATGCCGATCATCGTCGACGCCGTCGAGGGCGGGGTCGCCCACGGCCGGTCCAAGGCCGACGCGCCGGAGATCGACGGCACCGTCCACGCCGCCTTCCGGCGGCCGGTGCGGGTCGGCGACATCGTCACCGTGAAGATCGAGCGGGCCGAGGCGTACGACCTGTACGGCAGCGTGGCCTGAAGGCGGTCACGCGCCACGGCGCAATTGTCCAACCCGCTCTCTCATCCTGGGAATGTCCCCTCCTTGGGCAGGGAAGCGTCATAAACCTTCCTGGGCGCTCATAGAGCTATTATAGGCCACATGAGGATAAATTCTTCCGGCTGATTCGGGATGAGTATGGCTAATCAATCCGGTGTATTTCTTATACAAAACGATGAAACACTTGTGGCTATGCAGCCCGCAGAATTTTCCAAAGAAGTCGATTTCCAGACTCTTCTATCGAAATTTCCGGCCTTGCTGGTTGGTGATCAAATCAATCCTGAGCAGCCTCGACGCTTTGTCTTGGTAAAACAAGAACAGGCGATCGGCCACGAAGACAATGAGGCGCGATGGTCAATCGATCATCTTTTCCTGGACCAAAGTGGCACGCCCACATTGGTTGAGGTCAAGCGTCAAAATGACACAAGATTACGCCGGGAAGTCATAGGGCAAATACTCGATTACGCCGCGAACTATCAAGTCTCCTGGACCTGGGAGACCATCAGGTCGGCGTTCGAGAGCACCTGCGCGGACAACGGGGCGCAACATGACGTCGTATTGGCTGAATTCCTCGACAAGGACGTAACGCCCGACCAATTTTGGGCCAACGTGAAAACGAATCTGCAGGCCGGCAAAATCCGTATGCTGATCGTGGCCGACCATATTCCGACGGAAGTCCGGCGCATTGTCGAATTTCTGAACAAGCAAATGGATCCGGCGGAATTCCTTGCTGTGGAACTCAGGCAATACGCGGCCGGCAATCTGAGAACACTCGTTCCGATGGTGTTCGGACAGACGCAAGAAGCGACAAAGAAGCAAGTGTCGTCCTCAGGGCCACGCTGGACGGAGGAGAGGTTCATCGAGGCTCTGGCATCGAAAGGCTCGCCTGCCGAAGTTGATGTCGCGCACGCCTTGATCGCCTGGATGAAGGCCAGCGGTTTTCCGCTGGTTTACGGGGTCGGCCGTGAATTCGGGTCTGTCTATCCCTTGATGAAAGTGCGGAACGTAACGATCAATCCGGCCTACTTATCCACCGATGGTAAGATATGGTTTCAGATTAATTCACTATCCAACAAGCCGTTATTTGATAATCTGGAGACTAGGCGTGAATTGATCTATAAATTTGCCTCCATCGATAATTCAAAAATAACCGACAAGCTGCTGGATCGTTTCGGTACGTTGCCTTACGGCACGGTTGCGCTCGACCCCGATGGCACGAAGAAGCTCATCGACGCCTTCGAGTGGATCGCCACCAAGATCAGATCCGCACCGCAGGCCTGATGGGCCTACGCACTGCCCATCCGATGCGGGCGGCGCAGCGACATCCACGAGGCCTGCACCTCGCTGCAAGCCTGATCGCCGTCAACCAGATCAGCGATTCTGTCAGGCGCTTGAAGCGGAACTCACGCTGCTCGGTTGAGGGCACCCCGAGCCGGTGCCGAGGGCTCGGGGTCGATCTCGACCGGCGCCAGCGTGTCCATCACCCGGGAGATCGGCAGGGTCACCACCACCTCGGTGCCCTCCCGGGGCTTCGAACTGAGCTGGAACTGGCCGCCATGCAGCTCCACCAGCCCCTTCACGATCGGCAGGCCGAGCCCCGAGCCCTGCTCGGCGGTCTTGATCGCCAGCGAGCCGCGCCCGAACGAGGACAGGACGGTGCCGAGCTCGTCCTCGGGGATGCCGGGGCCGCTGTCCTTGACCGAGACGTATTGCCCGCCCGAGGCGGTCCAGCCGACTTTCAGCCAGATCTCGCCGCCGGGCGGCGTGAACTTCACGGCGTTCGACAGGAGGTTCAGCACGATCTGGCGCAAGGCGCGCTCGTCCGCCCAGAGCCGCGGCAGGGCGTCGTCCACGAGGTCGTGGAAGGTCTGGTTCTTGGCCTTGGCGCGCAGGCCCATCATGTGGCGGCACTCCTCGACCACGTGGGCGAGCTGCACCGGCTCCTCGTTCAGCTCGTACCGCCCCGCCTCGATCCGCGAGAGATCGAGGATCTCGTTGATCAGGTTGAGCAGGTGCATCCCGCTGTCGTGGATGTCGTTGGAGTATTCCCGGTAGGACGGCGCGGTGTGGGTGCCGAACACCTCGTTCTTCATCACCTCCGAGAAGCCAAGGATGGCGTTGAGCGGCGTGCGCAGCTCGTGGCTCATCGTGGCCAGGAACCGGGACTTGGCGAGGTTCGCCTCCTCGGCCCGGCGGCGGGCCTCGTCGGAATTGGCCTTGGCCTGCTCCAGTTCGCCGAACACCGCGTCCTTCTCGGCGCGCGAGCGCAGGGCGCCCATCGTGGCGGCGTAGAGGCGGCGGGACAGGCCGAGGAAGAACAGCTGCGCGCCGCCCGCCATCGTCACGAGCAGGAGCCCGTCCGCCGAACGGGAGAAGCTGGCCAGCGACGCGGTGGCCAGCGCCAGCGGCACCAGGGCGGCGACGGCCGCGAGCGGTACGGTCGCGGCCAGCATGGTGGTGACCGCCGAGGCGATGACAAGGCCGAGCAGCGCGAAGGTCCAGCCGCCCGTGGCGCCGAGCCCGATCATCGCCGCCCACGACAGGCTCTGCAGCACCTCGCCGATCAGAAAGAGGCGGCGCCAGTGCCTCAGGGGGATCGTCTCGGGATCGGCGTGCAGGAAGCGCCGGCTCAGGGTCGTGTTGAGCAGGATCATCAGGACAACGCCGAACGCCCAGCCCATGGCCACCGGCGGCGCGATCCAGAACGTCGCCGCCGCGGCGAGTGCCGCCGCGAAGCCCGCCAGCGGGATGCCGGCCCCGGCCCGGTACTGCGCGTAGTGGCGCAGCAGCTCGTAGTCGAAGGCCCGTTCCAGGCCGGTCAGCGAGGTCAGCTTCTCGCGCGCCGAGCGGATCTCGCGGGCGACCCCGAGGCGGCGGGCGGCCTCCTCCGTCGAGGGGCCGCGACCGCGCTGGACCATCTCGACAGTGAGATCGGGCATACGCGTCTTGAAACTCGGAGGTGGCGGTGTCGACCGGGATTCGCTCCTCAAGGATGCGGCGGATATGTTAAGAAGCCGCTGCCGGTATCGCTCGGATCTTAAGCATCCCGGGCTGTGGCGAGGCTGACCGACCTCCGGGCTCCGTGTGCGATCGCGCACATCCCGCCGGCGGCAGCGCTCGTTACGGTCGCGGGCTCGACGGTCCGGCCAATCACGCGGTGCGCCGCCATCCGGGGCGCCCGGGCTCACGTGACGATCAGAGGGCGCTGATCATGCCGAAGCTCACCGTCAACGGCGTCGCGCACGAGATCGACGCCGATCCCGACATGCCATTGCTCTGGGTCCTGCGCGACCGGCTCGATGCCACCGGCACCAAGTACGGCTGCGGCATCGCGCAATGCGGCGCCTGCACGGTCCATCTCGACGGCCAGCCGGTCCGCGCCTGCCAGACCAAGCTCGGCGATGTCGGCACCGCGCAGGTGACCACCATCGAGGGCGTCAACGGCCGGGTCGCTGACGCCGTCCAGGCCGCGTGGCGCAAGCTCGACGTGGTCCAGTGCGGCTACTGCCAGTCCGGCCAGATCATGTCGGCGATCGGCCTGCTCGCGGGCAATGCCAAGCCGAGCGATTCCGACATCGACGGCGCCATGGACGGCAACATCTGCCGCTGCGGCACCTATCAGCGCATCCGCGCGGCGATTCACGAAGCCGCGCGCAGCCTCGCCTGATCCGCCCCGGCGCCCACCTTCCCTCCGCGGTCCTGACCGGAGCCTCGCCATGCTGAACGCCCGTCGACCGAGCCCCCTCCCCGCCCGTCCCAGCCGCCGCGGCCTTCTGGCCGGCGCCGGTGCCCTCGTGGTGGCGTTCCGGCTCGACCCGAAATCCGCCCGCGCGGCCGCCGGCCCGAACCTCGCCGACGTGAAGGCGCAGCCCAACGCCTTCGTGCGGATCGGCGCGGACGACACCGTGACGGTGGTGATCAAGCACCTCGACATGGGCCAGGGGAACACGACCGGGCTCGCCACGATCCTGGCCGACGAGCTCGGCGCCGACTGGGCCAAGGTCCGGACCGAGTTCGCCCCCGCGGACGCGACGCTCTACAACAACAGCCTGATGGGCCCGATCCAGGGGACCGGCGGCTCCACCGCGGTGGCCAATTCCTGGTTCCAGTTGCGCAAGGCAGGGGCCGCCGCCCGCGAGATGCTGATGGCCGAGGCCGCCTTCCGCTGGAAGGTGCCGGTCTCCGAGATCACGGTCGCCGACAACGTCGTGCGCCACGGCCCGTCCGGCCGGCAGGCCCGGTTCGGGGAGCTCGCCGCCTCGGCGGCTTCGCTGCCGGTGCCCTCCGAGCCGCGGCTCAAGGACCCCAGCGAGTGGCGGCTGATCGGCCAGAAGGTGCCGCGCCTCGATTCCGTCGCCAAGACCGACGGCACGGCGGTCTACTCCCTGGACATCCGCCGCCCGAACCAAGTCACCGCCGTGGTGGCCCGGGCGCCGCGCTTCGGCGCCACGGTGAAAAGCTTTGATGCCGCCGCCGCCCGGAAGGTCGCGGGCGTCCTTGACGTGGTGCGGGTGCCGACCGGCGTGGCGGTGATCGCCCGCGACACGTGGTCGGCCATGAAGGGCCGCGAGGCGCTGACCGTCGCCTGGGACGACAGCACCGCCGAGACCCGCTCGTCCGACGCGATCCTGGCCGAGTACCGGGAGCGGGCCAAGGGCCCGGGCCTCACGGCGTCCGAGCGCGGCGATCCGCAGGCGGCGCTCAAGGGCGCGGCGAAGGTCATCGAGGCCGAGTTCACCTTCCCGTACCTCGCCCACGCCGCGATGGAGCCCCTGAACGCCACGATCGAGAAGGCGGCCGACGGCGGCTACGACGTCTACGCGGGCTTCCAGTTCCAGACCGTCGAGCAGGCCACCATGGCGGCGATCCTCGGCGTGACGGCCGACCGGGTGCGGCTGCACAGCAACTGGGCCGGCGGCTCGTTCGGGCGCCGGGCGACCCCCACCGCCGACTACCTCGCGGAGGCGGCCGCCGTCTTCAAGGCGTCGGGCGAGAAGGCTCCGATCCACCTCGTCTGGACCCGTGAGGACGACATGGCCGGCGGCTATTACCGCCCGACCGTGCTCCACAAGGTCCGGGCCGGCATCGACGCCAAGGGCGCGGTGGTCGGCTGGGACCACGTCATGGTCGGCAAGTCGATCATGATCGGCTCGCCCTTCGAGGCGATGATCGTCAAGAACGGGATCGATTCCACCACCGTGGAGGGCGCCTCCGACACGCCCTACGCGCTGCCGGCCTACCGGTTCGGCGTCCATAACGGCCGCGAGGGCGTGCCGGTCCTGTGGTGGCGCTCGGTCGGCCACACCCACACGGCCCACGTGATGGAGGTGATGATCGACGAACTGGCCCATGCCGCGAACGTCGATCCGGTGGCCTACCGGCTCTCGCTCCTGGCCCAGGCGCCGCGGCTGTCCGGCGTGCTGAAGCTCGCCGCCGAGAAGGCCGGCTGGAGCGCCAAGCCGCGGGAGCCGGGCCGCGGCCTCGGGGTGGCGGTCCACGAATCCTTCGGCTCCTACGTCGCCATGGTGGCGGATGTGACCGCGCAGGACGCGGCGATCCGGGTCAACCGGATCGTGGCCGCGGTCGATGTCGGCGTGCCGGTCAACCCGGACGTGATCCGGGCGCAGGTCGAGGGCGCGGTCGGCTTCGCCCTGTCGGCGGTGCTGCGGAACCGCATCACCCTCAAGGACGGACAGGTGCAGGAGCACAATTTCGACGCCTACGCGCCGACCCGCATGAGCGAGATGCCGAAGGTCGAGGTCCACATCGTGCCGAGCCAGGTCGCGCCGACCGGGATCGGCGAGCCGGGGGTGCCCGTTCTCGGTCCGTCGATCGCCAACGCGGTCTTCGCCGCCACCGGCCGGCGCCTGCGCTCCCTGCCCCTCGACCTCTCCGGCGTGAAGGGCGCGTGAGAAATCGCACCGCCCGCCGCCGCGCGGCGGCGTAGGACGGTTGGGTCTTCCCCCAAGACAAGAGACCGACTGACAACGGCGCGGCGCGACACCGCGCCGTTTCTTTTTTGGGCCGTCCGGCGCCATCTCCGGGGGATGCCGTTCGAAGACACTGCCGCCCGCCTGCGCGCCTGCCGCCTCTGCCGGGACAGCCCGCTCTACGGCCCGCCGCTGCCCCAGGAGCCCCGGCCGATCGTCCAGGGCAGCACCGGCGCGCGCCTCTGCATCGCGAGCCAAGCCCCCGGCACCCGCGCCCACCGG
Source organism: Methylobacterium sp. GC_Met_2 (assembly GCF_026540795.1). NCBI lineage: Bacteria > Pseudomonadati > Pseudomonadota > Alphaproteobacteria > Hyphomicrobiales > Methylobacteriaceae > Methylobacterium > Methylobacterium sp. GC_Met_2. The sequence goes on along the minus strand of NZ_JALNUM010000058.1, from coordinate 21,423 downwards.
ACCGGGATGCCGTTCCAAGATCCCTCGGGCGTCCGGCTGCGGTCCTGGCTCGGACTCGACGAGACGCGGTTCTACGATGCCGCCCGGGTCGCCATCCTGCCGATGGGCGCATGCTTCCCCGGGTTGGACGCCAAGGGCGGCGACCGGCCGCCCCGCCGGGAATGCGCCGAGCGCTGGCGGGCGGAGCTGTTCTCCGGGCTGCCGGACCTCGCGCTGACCCTGGTGATCGGCCAGTACGCGCAAGGGTGGCACCTGGGGAAGCTGGAGGATGGCCTCACCGGCACGGTGCGGCGCTGGCGGGAGATCCTCGCCGAGCCCCGGCGCCCGCGGGTGCTCCCCCTGCCCCACCCGTCCTGGCGCAACAACGGCTGGCTCAAGCGCGAGCCCTGGTTCGAGGCGGAGCTGCTGCCGGTGCTGAAAGCGGAGGTGGCGCGGGTGCTGGCGGGGTGAGGCGGAAGCCTCACGGATCGCGCGCCGCCCCGAACACGGCCTCCGGACTGATATCCGTCGCTTCCGCTACGGCCCCGCAGATGAAGGGGCTGAGACGCGTCGAGCCGGTTCTCGTCGATGAGGCCGCCGACGATACGCAGGAGCAAATTCGGCGCACGCCCGGTGTTGTCGAAGATCGCCGTCGCGTCGGAATAGCGTATGGCACGCGCAAGCTTCTCGAAAGCCGCGTCGTAACGGCGCCGAATGACGGTCTCCGGGATAGGGGGGCCGCCTTGGCTGACTCTCTGAGCGACACGATCCACATTCAGATCCACGCCGGCGAGCGTAACGAAGACGGGTCCGATTTCATAACCGGCATCGAAAGCCCGGCGCATGAGCGCGAGCGCTTGGTTCGAACTGAGCGTTGTCTCTCAGACGAAATCGCGCCGTTGATCGATAAGCTCTTCGATCCGGCGAAGCACCGCTCGGCCCGCCTGAAGCGACGCACCGTCCGGGTTTTCGGGGCTCAACGCGCGCGCGATCAGGTCCGTGTTCGCGGACTCTCCGGGTGGAGCGAGCGCCCGGTAGAGACTCGACTTTCCGGATCCGTTGGGACCACCGGGGATGGTACAAACCGGGCTGGATTCGCGTCCCTCAGGTCCGCGGGTCATAGGTTTCGACGACGGTTCTTCGGCGGTCACGACGTTCGACGCGCTCACGTGTGCCGTCGGGCATGTCACGGACGATACCGTCCCCGAGGGCTGGATCCATGTAGTAGGCCGGTACGCCCGCCCGCCGGACCTCGTCGCGGGCATCGGTCCCGACCCGTCGGATGGCCTCCGAGTTCTGGCGAAGCAGTGTCGTGAGGATCATGACCGGTTCCTGCTGTTGACCCCAGCATCCTGCGACGCCTGCACCATATTCCCGGGGCCCGCCGCCTGAAAGCCTCTCCGTGTCACGCGTCACCGGAGCAACCCGGATCGCCGGCCAGAACCCTGTCGCATTGACAGGCCTCGCCCGGCCGTGATCCGTGCCGCGACCCGGAAGGACGCCCGATGCCCGAGACCGCCGACCCCCGCGACCGCCTGATCGTGGCCCTCGACCTGCCGGGCGTGCCCGAGGCCGAGGCGCTGATCGACCGGATCGGCGATGCCGCGACCTTCTACAAGATCGGCTATCAGCTGGGTTACGCGGGCGGCCTTGCGCTCGCCGAGCGTCTGGCGGCGCGGGGCCTCAAGACCTTCCTCGACCTGAAGCTGCACGACATCGGCAACACCGTCGAGGCGGGGGTGCGTGCGGTCTCGAAGTCAGGGGCCACCTTCCTCACCGTCCACGCCTACCCGCAGACCATGCGGGCGGCTTTTCGTGGTCGGGGTGCGGACCTGAAGATCCTCGCCGTGACGGTGCTGACCTCCTACGACGATGCCGACGCGGCGGAAGCCGGCTACGGCCTGCCGGTGGCGGAGCTGGTCGCCAAGCGCGCCGCCCAGGCCGCCGAGATCGGCATCGACGGCCTCGTCTGCTCGGCGGCGGAGGCGGCCGCGGTCCGGCGGATCGTCGGGCCGGACCGGCTGATCGTCACCCCGGGAATCCGTCCGGCGGGCGCCGAGGCCGGCGACCAGAAGCGGGTGATGACCCCCGGCGAGGCTAGGCAGGCCGGGATCGACCATGTCGTGGTCGGGCGCCCGATCACCGGCGCCGCCGACCCCCGTGCGGTGGCGCAGGCGATCGTGGCCGAGATGGCCTGATCAGAACGGGGATTGCTTTCGTGCGGCCCGGAGCGACTTCGCCCGGCAAGATCCAATTGGCTCGGCAAGGCAGGAGACGCAGCATGACGAAGGGCTACTGGATCGCGCGGGTCGATGTCCGCGACGCGGAGGCCTACAAGGACTACGTAGCGGCCAACGGCGCGGCTTTCGCCAAGTTCGGCGGGCGCTTCCTCGTGCGCGGCGGCGCCCACGAGGCGGTGATGGGGCCGGCCCGCTCCCGCAACGTGGTGATCGAGTTCCCGAGCTACGCCGACGCCCTCGCCTGCTGGAACTCCGATCTCTACCAGGCCGCCAAGGCCAAGCAGCGCGGCGGCGTCGAGGCCGAGATCCTGGTGATCGAGGGTTATGACGGCCCGCAGCCCAAAGCCTCCAAGCCCGTGCCGGAGGCCGGGGCGGCGTCCGAGTAGGTCTCTCCGCGGAGAGGATCCGTCCGTCGCATCGTCCCGGAAGATGGAAGCCGCCTTTCGGGACGATGCTCTAACCATCCCGCGATGGATGCAGGATCGCGAGCACCTGAACGACGCCGTTGCCTGCGTCGACGGCGTAGAAGATCCGGTATCGGTAGCTCGGCGAGACGGCCTTGCGCACGGTCGCCTCGTCCTGCTGCCGTCCGCTGAAGGGGTGCACGGTCAGTCTGTCGATGGTGACCCTGATGTCCCTCTCGACCTTGGCTGCACCGTCGGGATTGCGATGGATGAGGTAGTCCGCGATGCCGTTCAGATCCGTGAGCGCTGCCTGAGTGTAGACGACGATCACGGCCTGAAGCGTCGGAACGCGGCCTCGATCTCCGCCTCGGTGGCGAGGTGGCCCGCCTGCACGTCGGACAATCCGCGCCGGACGGCAGCCCGCTCCTCGACCGTCATTGTCTCCGGCAGCGTGACGTCCGTATCGGCGGTCGACGGCGCGCCAGCGCTCCTGTCCGGCGGGACAGCGCGGGGGGGCGTGCCGATTCTGGGACGGCGCATCATGCGAGCACCATACCGCAGGGCCTCACGTATCGAAACGGGGGTAAGGCCGTGCTGCGATCGACCGTATCGGGTCCCTGCGCCCACAGCCCTATGGCCGGCGCCGGGCCGGCGCCAGGCTCCGCAGCAGGAACGCCGTCATGGCCTCCACCGACGGCGCCGGCTGGAGCGGCGACTTCCCGACCAGGACCGGGTGCGTGTAGCGGGCGATCGCGGCGTGGACGCAGGCCGCCGCCTCGGCGGGATCCGCGGCCTCGAAGACGCCGCGGGCCACGCCTTCGACGATGATGCGCTCGATCCCGGCGGTGATCCGGGCGACGTGGTGGCGGCAGACATCCCAGCTCTCCGCCATCGCCGCCTCGATCATCTCGTGCAGCCGGGGAAACGCCTCGCACCGCCGGGTGCAGTCGCGGTGCAAGGTCTCGATCGCCGCCACGAACCGGGCGGTCGGATCGAGGCCGGGCCGGTCGGCGATCTCCGAGATCAACGCCTCGACCTCGCCGATCAGGCGCTCCAGCACCGCCTCGTTGATCGCCTTCTTCGAATCGAAGAAGCGATAGACGTTGGCCGGGCTCATCTTGAGCGTACGGGCAATGTCGGCCACCGTCGTCTTCTGGTAGCCGATCTCGCGGAAATACGCGTCCGCCGTCGCGAGGATGCGGCTGCGCGTATCGGGGGCGCTCTCCTCGGTCGGGCAGGGAATCGTGTCAGCCAGAGACATGCTCCTCACTAGGACATGCGGGCGCGGAGCGTCAAAGACGCCGGCCCGGCTGAGGTTCCCCTGCGGCCGGTGCGCACCGCGCGGAACTGCGCCGGGCGGCGCCGATTGCTTCGGCATCCGGCCGCGACCGCGGTGCACCCCATGGATCGACGATGAGCTTCACCGACACCCGTGCCCTGATCACCGGAGCCGATTCCGGCATCGGGCAGGCGACCGCCGAGCTGTTCGCCCGGGAGGGGGCCGACGTGGCGATCACCTACCACACCGACGAGGCCGGCATCCGCGAGACCGCCGCCCGGGTCGAAGCCGCCGGGCGCCGGGCCTTGGTGCTCCAGCTCGATGTCGGCGATCCGGCGGCGGTCAACGCAGCCTTCGACCGGATCGGCAGCGAGTTCGGCACCCTCGACGTCCTGGTGGCGAATGCCGGCCAGGCCATGAGCGGCGTGCCGGTGGCCGAGATGGACGACGCGCTGCTGGAGCGGATCCTGCGGGTGAACCTGATGGGCCCGCTGTTCTGCGCCCGCCCCTTCATCAAGATGCGCAAGGCGCAAGGGGGGAACGGCAAGATCGTGTTCGTCTCGTCCGTGGCCCAGCACCTGCCGACGCCCGAGAGCGCGCCCTACGGCATGTCCAAGGCCGGGCTCGGCTCCCTGTGCCGCTCCCTATCGCGGGAGCTTGCCGAGGACCGGATCAACGTCAACAGCGTCGCTCCGGGCCTGATCGAGACCCCGATGACCGCCGACCGGTTCGAAAATCCGGAGACGCTCGACCAGTCCCTGGAGCGGATCCCGTTCCACCGGGCCGGCCAGCCGGAGGAGATCGCCCGGGCGATCCTCTATCTCGCCTCGGACGCCTCCGCCTATGTGACGGGCCACACCCTGGTGGTCGATGGCGGGCTGACCATGCAATGGGGCGGCGCCTGAACGCGAAAAGGCGCCGGACCCGGTCCGGCGCCACGCATGTTTGACGTGTCGGAAGTCGGTTCGCGCTTACGAACCGAACTGCGAGCCCAGGCGCTCCAGGTATTCGGCGAGATCGACGCCGCCGATCCGCTTGCCATAGTCGAACCGCATGCCCTGGCGGATATCGATGCTGGCATCCCGCGTCGTCAGGGTGAAGGGCCGGGTGCAGATCCAGGCGCCGTCGCGGCGGTGCTCGAAGTAGCCGAGGATCTCGTGTTTGGCCATAACCTGTCCTCCGGTACGGTGTTTGGAGACATAACGGTCACATCGGCCACAGGTTCGCGCGGTGCGACTGTTTTTCGTGCCTGGTTTCGGAGGTCTCGCGTATTCGGAGGTCGAAGGTCGACGGAACCGACCGGTGCTGATCTCGTTTGAGCTTGGCCGTAACTGGTTCGGAGCCGTGCGCGGCCCGCGCCGCTCACCGCCAGCGGTCGAGGATCTCGGCGGTGGTCGGCGTCTCGACCTGATGGCCGTAGCGCATGCGGTACATCAGCAGCAGCGCGTCGTGCGCCTCGTCGCAGGAACTGCGCAGGGCGTCGGTGGCCAGCACGATGCGGTAGCCGGGTGAGTGTCGTACGAAGCGCGCTGCCACGTCGCACCGCAGGCGCGCGGCGTGCCCTCCGGCTGGATGCGGCTCGACCATGCGCAAGGCTGCGCCCGATCGCGTCGCGACCGGGCGCAGCCCTGAAGCCTTGCGTCGACGTGCTCTCGTGTGCCGAGCCGGTGTCCGCCTCGACGAAGCGAACCCTACCGGTCGGCCTTCGCGCCGGACGTGGTCAGCTGGAGGTAGCGCTCGGTGGTCGGCCCGATCAGCTTCCGCACCGCTTCCGCCATGCCCTGCTCTTCCTTGAGCGACTGCTGAAACGCCGTCCGGTGCCCCTGCTGGCCGGCGGCATCGGCGATGACGAGCAGCGACTCGTAGGCCGCGATCTCGAAGTTCTCGAAGGCATGGTTGGCGTAGGTGTTCTTCAGGATCTCGTCCTGGGCCGGGGCATGACCGAGAGCCATCATGTTGCCGACGAAGCCCAAAAACCCTTCCTTGAGGGCCGAGGGGCTGTCGCCCAGGCTTTGGAGCGCCTCCTCCAGGCGGTCGCGCTGGCCGTGCGTTTCCGCGATGTGGCGGCGCAGGGCCTGCTCCATCTCCGGATAGCGCTCCAGGCGCTCGACCTGCCGCTCCATGATCTGCAGCGCCTGCATCTCGACGGCATGGGTGTTCTTGAGGGCCGTGACGTAGATTTCGCGTACGTCCGTGGTCATGGCGTTACCTGTGTTGCGGTGCGGGCTCTGGGGTCCCATTCGATCAGGGAACGCGGGCGCCGCATGGCCAAGTTCCTGGCTGCGCACCCCGGGCAGGAGATCGCGGGCGCCGCCATGGCGATGGCGCGCCGACCCGACGCCGTGGCGGCACCGCCCGCGGGCCGCGATCCCTGCGACTTTAACATGTGTTTTGACAACGGGTTATTCGCCGTGGCGGCAGCGCCACAGCGGTTTGGAACCAGCGGCCGGCGGACGGTTTCCCACCGCCGCCGGGGTACCCTGCGGCGAGTCGTCGTGCGAGCGTCGTATGTGGCATCCCACCACTTTGGGCTGTTCGCCCCGGATCCGACCCCAGGGATCCCACCTCCTCGGCTGAGTGCCCATGCTGCGCCTGATCCTGCCGAGCACCCGCGCCACAGCGGCCGCGACCGGGCTCGCCCTCGGCCTCGGGGGCCTGCCGGCCCAGGCTCAGAGCGTCGCCGAGATGGCGGCCCGGATGGACGCGATGCAGCGCCAGATGCTGGCCATGCAGCAGGAACTCGCTGCCCTGCGCCGGCAATCCGGAACGCAGCGGGCCGCGATCGCCGGGGAGGCCCGGGAGCGCCGGGTGCTGTCGCGGGAGCAGGCGCGCCTGGCCGCCCGCACCGAGCATCAGCAGCGCGTGGCCCAGGTGGGTGGCCCCGGTGGGGCGCGCCCGGCCATGAGCGCGCACACGCCGGTCATCCTCGCCAACGACCTCGCCTGCAACGTCGGCAGCTACGCCCTCGGGCCGGCGGTCTGCTTCACCCCGGGCGGCTTCTTCGAACTGGCGGGCATCGTCCGCCATCCCAACCTCGACTCGGATGTCGGCACCGATTTCGGCGGCATCCCGTTCCGCAACGATCCCCGCTCGCGGGAGAACGAGTTCCGCTTCTCCGCCCGGCAAAGCCGCCTGAGCGGTTTGTTCACCGCGAAGGTCGAGCCCACGCTCCAGGTCTCGGGCTATTACGAGATCGATTTCCTGGGGGCTGCCACCAACGCGAACTCGCGCGAGAGCAACAGCTACAACCCGCGCATCCGGCAGCTCTTCGCCACGGTCGAGACCCTCGATTCCGGTTGGCACGTCCTGGCCGGCCAAGCCTGGAGCCTGCTCACCACGGACCTGTCCGGCATCACCCCGCTCAAGGAGCAGATCCCGCTCACCATCGACGTGCAGTACGTGCCGGGCTTCAACTGGACCCGGAACCCGCAGCTGCGCGTGGTCAAGGACATCGCGCCGGGCCTCTGGGCCGGCCTGTCGGTGGAATCGCCCCAGAGCGTGCTGCCGCCGAGCCCCTTCGCGGCGCCCGGCATCGTCAACGTCAGCAATGCCGGCGACGCGGTCGGCCAGCTCAACACCTCCACCACCTACTCGAACAACAGCGTCCCCGACGTCATCGGCAAGCTCGCCCTCGAGCCCGGCTTCGGCCACTTCGAACTCAAAGGTCTGGTGCGGTTCTTCGACGACCGGCTGAGCCCCACCAACCTCACCGCCGCGACCCGCCTCCCCGGCCGCACCGACACCGCGCTGGGCTACGGCATCGGCGGCGCCGCGACCCTGCCGGTGATCGACAAGCGCCTGGACCTGCAGGTCAGCGGCCTCGTCGGCCAGGGCATCGGCCGCTACGGCTCGGCGCAATTGCCGGATTTCGCCCTGAAGGCCGACGGGTCGGTCGCCCCGATCCCGGCCTTCCAGCTGCTCGCCGGCGGCGTCGCCCACATCCAGCCCGGCACCGACGTCTACCTCTATGCCGGCTGGGAGCACGCCGCGCGTGCCGGCGCGCTCAACGCCACCGGCTACGGTTCGCCGACCCTGGTGGTGACCGGCTGCGACGTCGAGGGCGCGGCGAGCGGGACCTGCCAGGCGGAGAGCCGCGACATCCGCCAGATCACCGGCGGCTTCTGGCACGATCTTTACAAGGGCGATTTCGGCCGCCTCGTGGCGGGCGCGCAGGTCTCCTACACCGAGCGCGACGCCTTCCGGGGCGCCTACGGGATCGCCCCGTCCACCCACCTCGTCACCGGCCTGACCTCGCTGCGCTATTACCCGTTCTGATCGACGGAGCCGGGGGAGTCCGCCAACCCCTCCTCCCGGAGCGCACGCCGCACGGCCGCGCGACCGCCGACCGGCGCAGTGCGGGTTGAGCCGAGGCGACGCTGTCCCGCGCCAGGAGGGGCCGATGGATCAGGAACGCGACAGGTCGAAGGAGCCGCCGATCTCGGACGGGCAGAGCGGGCGCCCGCGCGACGCGACCATCGCGCAGACGGGGCCCGGCCTGCCCGACGACACCGGGCGGCCGGTGGAGGCCGACGAGGCCGCGCGCATCGCGCGGACGATCCGGGAGCTTTTTTAGGGCGCTCTCCGCCGAAGTGGCCCCCGGTTCGGCGCAGAGCGTGTCACGACAAGGGCTCGGGGCCGGTCAATGCAGGGCATGGCCGCGCGCGATCCGCTGCCGCGCCGCCAAGTGCCGGCCGATCTCGATCAGCAGGGTCTCGGCCAGCGCCAGCATGGGCGCCTCACCGAACTTCGAGAGCGCGTCGTGCAGGGACAGGCACAGGTCCGCGGCTCGGTTGAGGGCGTCGATCAGGGTTCCATCGCGTTGCGCGAAGGCCGTGCCGGCGGACTTGCTGTCCGAGATCTCGACGATCACCCCGCAGCCCGTGGTCGGGCGGCCCTGCTCGTCCAGGTGGAAATGCCCGCGGGTGAAGAGCCAGCGCAGCCGGCCCGTCGGCGAGCACACGCGGTACTCGGCCGTGTAGGAGCCGCCGGACTGAACACAGTCCAGGATGACCTGCGAGATATGCGCCTGATCGTCCGGATGGACCGCCTTCAGGATCTCCGAGAGGCTGACGCCGGCGCGCGAGCGGGCGGGGCTGATGTTGAACAGCAGGGCACTCACCGGATCGGCGCGCGCCGTGTCCTCGGGAATGTCCCACCTCCAGAAGCCGACGCCGCCGGAGGCTTCGAGGGCTGCGGCGAGCGCGGCCTCGGATACGACGTCGTCCGCCGCTTGATCCATCTGAACCGTCCCTTGCCCGACCAGGCCGTCCCGTTTCCCGTCGCCCGTGCGCCCCCGCGACATTTCAACTGGAAATCGATGATCGGGCGCAGCCTGTCTACAGCAGGTGTATGCCTCGCCTGCATTCAGCCTGCGCGTGCGGCGCCGGGCTCGACGGGCGGCACGCGGCGGCGATGCGTTCCGATCCCGGACCGCGCCGCGGCAATCGCCGGGCGACCGTTAGACGGCAAACCTGGGTACAGGCTCTGTCCTTCGCGCAGGACATGAATGCCCGGCCCGGGTTCGCACGGATCCCGGCCGCCGCCCTGCGCGGTCTGTGCCTGACTGATCTCCGCAACCGCTACTGAGACGCAGTCGTATTCTTAGTGTTGGCCGTGAGTTGGCGGAACTGGCGAGTGATTTTGGATATTCCGCAGAAAAATTAGGTGTAGGGAACCTGCAGATTTGACGCTATGTGAAGAGGTCCACGCAGACCGGAGACCAGGATGCGCCGTTTCGCGCTCAAATCCGCAGTGCTGTCCCTGCTGGCGTCGATGGTCGTCCTCCCGGTCCCGGTCCATGCGAAGCCGAAGCAGGTTCGGCTGCCGATGCTGGAGGTGCCCGACGATCTCGGCCTCATCCTCAAGAAGCCGAATTTCGGAAGCCGCGCGACGCTGCTGCGGTCGCCGGTCGAATTGTCGGACGTGAAGGACCGGCATGTCCTGGAGCGGGAGCAGCGCCTCTGGAGCCGCCTCAACGGGTCCCTCTGCGTGGGCTGCGGCGGGGCGCCGAGCGCGATCTATAGCAGTGCCTCGGCCGTGCGCCGGGTGAACTACGTGGATCCGGTCGCCGTCCTGAACGCGAGGCCCGCCGCCGTGGCGCCGACAGCCCTGGCGAGCCGCGTCGCCGCCCCGGCGCGGTCCGCCCGCATCCATCTCGCTCACCGGCGCCAGCACCGGTCGCGCCTCTACGCCTATTACAGCCGGCTGCGCTATGCCGTGCTGAAGTGGCGCCGGCACCCCCACCACCGCCGCCGGATCCGCGCCGTCCAGCACGTGCCGCTGTCGCCCGCGTAGGCGCCGGTCCGGCCGGCTTCAGGCCGCCCCCGGCCTTCAGGCCGCCCGCAGGGCCTCGATCTCGGCGAGCGTGACCGCCGTGCGGGCCCGGAGCGTGCCGAGCATCGGCGCGACATCCGCCCCCGTCCGGCAGGCGGCCTCGACCGCCCGGCAGGTCTCGGCGAGACCGGCGAAGCCCACCATGCTGGCCGCCGACACCATCGCGTGGGCGTCGAGCATGAGCCGGTCGCGGCTCGCCTCCGGCGCGGCCGCCCCGAATCGCTGGGTGAGTTCCTTCGCCAGCATCGCCAGCAGGTCGTTCATCCGCGCGCGGCCGACCATTTCGGTCATCTCGTTGAGGACGGCGTGGTCGATCGTGCCGGCGGGGCGCTCCGGCTCCCCAGGCGCGCCGGTCCAGCGGTCGATCACGGCGAGCAGGGTCTGGACCCGGAACGGCTTGCCGACATGGTCGTCGAGGCCGGCGGCGCGCAATTCGGCCACCTGCTCCGGCAGGACGTTCGCGGTCATCGCCACGATCGGCAGCCGGCCCTGCGGGGCGCCCAGCGCGCGGATCCGCCGGGTCGCCGCGATCCCGTCCATCACGGGCATCTGCACGTCCATGAGCACGAGGTCGTAGGTCCGGGCCTGGACGGCGGCGACCGCGTCGACCCCGTCGCCCACCACGTCCACCGCGTGCCCCGCCCGTTCGAGGATCGTCCGGGCGAGATCCTGGTTCAGCGGCACGTCCTCGGCCAGCAGCAGGCGCTTGCCGGTCGCGCGGACGGTCGCGGCAGAGGCCGCCGCGACCGGGGCTGCCGGCATTGCCGCGGGCAAAACCGCCTCGAACCAGAAGATCGAGCCGCACCCCACCGCACTCGCGACGCCGATCGTTCCGCCCATCAGCTCCACGAGCGACTTCGAGATGGCGAGGCCCAGCCCGGTTCCGCCGTATTCGCGGCTGATCGAGCCGTCGACCTGCGAGAACCGCCGGAACAGGCGGTCGCACTTGTCCGCCGAGATGCCGATCCCGGTATCGTGGATCTCGAAGCGCAGGCTGTGCGGGCCGGTCAGGATCGTCAGACCGATGCGTCCCGCCGCGGTGAACTTCACCGCGTTGGTGAGCAGGTTGAGCAGAACCTGACGCAGGCGGTCCTCGTCGCCCTCGACCCAGTCCGGCAGGTCCGACCCGCAGGTGACGGCGAGGGTGAGGCCCTTGCGCTCGGCCGAGGGGCGCACGATCGAGACCGCGTTGTCGATGAGCGCTTCGAGGGCGAACGGCCGGGGCACGATCTCGATCTGCCCGGCCTCGACCTTCGAGAAGTCGAGCACGTCGTTGACCACCGTCAGGAGCGCCGCCCCGGCGGTGCGGATGCGGTCGGCATGCCGGCGCGCCGCCGGCCCGAGATCGGTCTCGTCGAGGAGCAGGTCGGCATAGCCGATCACACCGTTCAGCGGTGTGCGGATCTCGTGGCTCATCGCGGCCAGGAACTCGCTCTTGGCCGCGCTCGCGCGCTCGGCCTCCAGCCGCGCCGCGTCCGCCACGGCCTTCGCGGCGAGGAGGTCCGCCTCGGCGACCTTCCGGGCGGTCACGTCGAGGTTGAGGCCGATGACCCGCCGCGCGCGCCCGTCCGGTCCGGGGGCGGCGCGCCCGACGCCGTTGATCCAGCGCACGCCGCCCTTCGGATCCGGGACCCGGAACTCGATCGAGAACGTCTCGCCCGTTTCGGCGGCCGCCGCGGCGGCCTCCAGGGCGCGGGCGCCGTCCTGCCGGTCGATCAGGGTCAGCCAAGTCTGCGCGTCGAGTTCGTACTCCCGATCGGTCTCGATCCCGTGCAGGCGCGCGCTCTCGACGGACCACGTGATCCGGCCGCTGTCGAGGTCGAGGTGCCACGTGCCCGCCTTGGCGGCCTGCTGGGCGAGGCGCAGCAGGCCGCTCGCCTCCTCGACGGCGCGCCGGGCCGTCACGATCTCGTCGATGTCCAGGGCGGTGCCGAGCATCCCGACCATCGCCTCGCCCTGCCAGATCGGCAGGACCACGACCTTGTGCCAGCGATAGGCGCCGTCGTGCCGCCGCATCCGCCCCTCGACCTCGTAGCCGGTCCGCTGCGCGCGCGCATTGCGCCACAGCTGCTCCATCCGCTCCGCATCCTCGGGATGGTTGCAGGCCAGGCGTGCGGCCCGGGACGGCCCGATCGGGCCGTAGTAATCCTCGAAGCGCCGGTTGACGTAGGTCGCCTCCCCGGTCTCGGTGCTGGCGATCCAGACGAGCTGCGGCAGCGCGTCCGCGAGCGCCCGGTAGCGCGCCTCGCTCAGGCGGAGCGCATCCTCGGCGGCCTTGCGGCCGCTCACGTCCCGCAGGGTCGCGACGTAGCCATCGGCCGCCCCGGTCGCCCGATCGTGGGTCAGGCTGAAGGAGATCTCGAGCCAGACCCACGTTCCGTCCCGGTGCCGGTAGCGCTGGCAGGTCAGGGCCTGTTCGGTGCGGCCGCCGGTGAGGTCATCGAGGACGGCGCGGTAGGCCGCCACGTCGTCGGGATGGACGAAGTCGAGGGGCTGCGTGCCGACCAGATCCTCCGGATCGTAGCCCAGGACGGCGCGCATGGCGGGCGAGACGTAGCGGCGGCAGGTGCTGAGGTCCGACCAGATCACGATGTCGGTGCTGTTCTCGGTGAGCAGCCGGTAGCGGCGCTCGCTCTCCTCCATCGCCTGCTCGGCGATCCGGTGCTGCGTCACGTCGGTGAAGGTCAGGACCGCGCCGCCATCGGCCAGGGCCGAGCGGCGCACCTCCAGGGTGATCCCGGTGGGCAGGCGCCAGTCGAACAGCGGCGGGAGCGCCCCCAAATCGCGGCCGGCGAGCCCGAGCCGCAGACCGGATTCCGCCGCCGCGAAGTCGCCCCGGGCGCGCTGGTAGGCGTGGATATCCGGGAAGGCGACACCGACGCGCAGCACGTCGCCCGGCAGGTCGAGCAGGTCCGCGGCGCTGCGGTTGAACACGCGGACCCGCTGCGCGGCGTCGAGCACCACAAGGCCCTGGTCCATGCTGTCCAGCGTCCCGTGCAGGAGCCGGTCGGTCTCGTGGGCGCGCCGCTCGGACCGGACGAGGTCGCTCACGTCGAGGAGCATGCCGTGCAGGGCGACGAGCGCGCCGTCGGGCCCGCATTCGGGCACGCCCTGGATGATCGCGTCGAGGACGGTCCCGTCCGGACGCACGATGCGGGTTCGCACCTGATAGGGAACCGCCGGCCGGTCTCCGGACAGGATTTCCTCGACCCGCGCGATCACGGCGGGGCGGTCATCCGGATGATAGCTGGCGAAATGGTCCTCGAACGCGAGATCGCGGCTCTCTGGCACCCCGAGAAGGCGCGCGAGCCCGGCCGAGCGGGTGACGCGGCGCGTGCGCGGGTCCAGGCGCCACTGGCCGAATCCGGCGGCGGCGTCCCAGGGCTCCGGTCCGCGCGTGGCCTGTGGGCCGTCAGAGTCCGGTGGCGGCGCGTCTGTGTGCATCTGCGCGGGCGGATCCGTTCGACCGGCGCGAACCGCGCCCCAACGCACCGACGGTGCTGTTGGGCCGCAGCTTTCTCACCCGATAGTTGCGGATTCCTTGCCAGCTCCCTGCGGCATCCGCGCCGGACGATCGCGCCGCGATCGGGCGCGGCCCCGGACACGCGCTACTGCCGGGCCGTGCACCGCTTCGTGCCGCTGCCCTCGACCGTGCCGCTCGCAAAACGGAACACCGACCGCTCCTCGAGCGCGGCCGAGCCGGTGGTCTTCATGAAGCCCGCATAGCCCCGGCAATTCTTGGGCGTGGGCTTCTCGTCGATCTGCCGCCAGAAGGTGAGGCCGGTGTCGTCGATCCGGAAATCGTCGCTCTGGCACCCGGAGGTCGGGTCGCAGGATCCCGCGACCGAGTAGCCGACAGCGAGGCGCTTGCGACCCGCTGGAATCGCGTAGATCACGAGCCCCCGGTCCGGCCCCGTCCCGTTGTCGAGGATCAGGAACGCCTTGGCGAGGGCGATGTAGGTGTACGACCCTTCGTCCGTGGTGTCGTCGACGCCGAGCACGCGGTCGCTCGGCCGCTGCTCAACGGCGCAGTCGGTCTTGAGATCGGCCGTGGGCTTGCGCACCAGGAGCTTGCTGCCGACCGAGTCGGTCTTCTCGGTCGCCAGCACCGTAGCCGCGCCGTTGCGGTAGCAGTGCCACGCCACAATGGTCTCGGGGACGGCCTGCGCCCGGGCGGGGGCGAGGCCCGGGATCAGGCCGAGCCCGAGGCCGGCTGCGAGGCGGACGGCGCGTCCCGCGGCGCGCCGCAGGGCGGGCCGCCGCGATGGGTGTCGGAACGGCATCGTCGTCTCCTCGGGCCGGGGGCTGCCCATCCTGTACGGCAGACAGCCTGTGTCGCGCGCCTCAATCCTTGCGGATCAGGGCCGGCTGGGCGCCCGCTTCGCCGAGACCGAAATCAGCCAGCCTGTAGGAGAGCTGCACGAAGCCGCCGTAGCGGTTGGTCTCGAACCTGATCGGGCTCGGCGGCGAAAACGGGAACGTCGTCTGCGCCTTGTCGGCCTGCATCCGCCAGTAGCGCCCGCCGACGCCGACGCTGACGGACGGCGTCAGGTCGTAGGAGACGATGCCCTCCAGGAAATAGCCGTCGCCCCGGCCCCCTTCGGGCCCCGGGTTGATCGACGGCCGGAGCCAGTGGCGATCGACGCCGTCCACGGCCACGACCGGCAGGTAGGCGCCCTCCAGGCTCAACCGGACGCGATCGAACCGCGCCTCGCCGATCACGCCGACGCGCAGGGCGTTCCACTGCATGGTCTCGCCGAGGCTTTTGAGGTTGGCCGGGTATGAGGGGACGCAGCCCGGGCTCTCGGCGATCTGCCGGCAGCCATACCCGTTGTACAGCTCTGAGAAAGACTGGTAGCCGAAGAAGCCCCCGAGCTTGAAACCGTCCCGGTGCAGCAGATCGTAACCGAAATCGACCGCGCCATAACTGATGTCGCCGTCCTTGATCGTCGAGATCGTCTTGGAATACGGATTGAGAGCGGGCGGGAAATCCTCGTCCGAGAGGCGGCCGTCCGTGACGCCGCCCGTCCCGAGGAAGCCCTTGACGAACAGGCCGGTGGGATTGTGGTCGAGCCGGGCGAAGCTCTCGCCGGCATGGGCCTGCGAACCGCCGTAGATCAACCGGGAATTCACCTGCGTCGGTCGGTAGTTGTCGTTCAGCGTCTCGCGGGGGCTGCCGGAGCTGAAGAAGTAGCGCAGCCCGCCCTCGAGCGTCCAGGTTACGGGGCCGGCGAGTCCGTCGGCTGCTGCCGGCGGCAGATCGGGCGCGGCTCCGAACCGGTAGTTCAGGCCGGCCCGGGCCAGGAAGCCGTCCGTCGTGACGCGGGTGCCGGCGCGATAGCCGGGCAAGTCTCCGGCCGTCTGCCCGGGCACGACCGCCCGGGAGCCGAGATCGTAATACAGACCCTCGACCTTCGCGGAGAGGCGCGCACCCAAGGCATGCTCGATGCCGGCGCCGACCACGTAGCCGAGGCGCACCGCACCGCCGCGACCGTCGAACGTGGCCACGGGCGGCAGCCTCAGGCCATCGCGCAAGACCAGGGACAGGTTGTTGTCGATCCGGACGTTGCCGACGGCCAAGCCGGCGGTCGCGTAGACGAAGGTCCGGTCGATGGAGAAGCCGAGCTTACCCCGGACCGTCGTCAGGTCGTCCAGCCGCTGACCGAAATTGGCGACGCTGTCCGGGATGGGGAAGCCCCCGGCGGTCGAGAAGTCGCCCTGCTGTCGGCGGTAGCCCCACAGCCGGGTGAACTGGTGATCCGCGGCGGCACCGGCCACGAGGCCGACGGGCGCCTGCCAGTTGTAGCCGATCTCACCGCCCCCGATGAAGCTCCCATCCGTGGCTGACCGCGACGGGAGGATCGGGCAGTCGCCACCCGCTCGACCGGCCTGATCCGTGCAGATGAAGCGCGCGGCGCCGCCGAGCGCACCGTACCCGGCGAACAGGCCGCCATAAGCGCCCGACCACGTGAAGTGCGGCGCCAGGACGAGATCCGGCTGCGAAGCACGCGGGAGATCCGCGGCCAGCGCAGTCTGCGACAGCAGGATGAGGAGGAGTCCCGAACCGACGGTGCGATGCATTGTAGAGCCTCCAATCGTGCGCAGACTTAATCGCGCGGCGATTGTTGTGGATTCGTTTATCGAATGCAATATATTGCCAGTAACGCATGGTCCATTGGTCATGCGTCGGTCTTGGCGCGTGTCTCGCGACCTACGATAGAAAACTTAATTTGAAAAGTCATCTTTTAGATCAAACATGACGTCGGTATCTGAAAACTATAAGTTATATATACCAAATAATATCCAAAAAATAATTGGGATTAGAATAGATATAGTAATCTAAGGCTGGGTTCTTCGAGGAAAATTCCAATCCTCGCCGTTCCTGTGTTCCGGGTTGGGATGCGGAGCTTGGCGAAGTCGGCGATCCCTGATGCAAGTCGGCATCACCGGCCCCGGACGCGCGAACGGCGATCCGGATCCGGCCGTGGAACCATCCTGTCGGCCCGCGGCTTCCTGGGCGGTGCCTCGGGATATTCTGCTCCCGCGACGGCGCCACAAAGGATGTCCGTCCCCTCCGGGGCGGCGAGAAAGGATGCTTCCGTGCGTCGTTCGATCATTACCGCCGCCCTGATCGCCGTTCTGGGCAGCGCCGTCGCGGTGCCGGCCTCGGCCGCGCCGATCGCCCCCGGGGCCGTTGCCGCGCCCGCCGACATGGTCAGCACCGTTCAGATGGACCGGATGGAGCGCCACATGATGCGCCGTCGTATGGAGCATCGCATGGAGCATCGGATGATGCGCCATCGGATGGAGCGCCGCATGATGCGTCGCGACATGCGCCACCGCATGATGCACCGGATGTAAAGTCCGACCCGCCGCGGACCGGGTCGACGGCCTGTCCGCGGCGGCCACGATGGGGGCGGGACGTCGCTGCCTCTACGGTCAAGACGCTCGAACCATTCCCGGCGCGGTGCGTTTCAGCCGACCGATTTGAGGATGGGGAGGATTAAAACGATGAAGGCGCTTCTGACGGCGGCTGCGGTGAGCATCGGCATTCTGGGCGTGGTTGGCCCGGTCACCGCGCAGCCCCGCCCCTATGATGACGGTTACGGCTACCGCGACCGTGGCTATCGGGACCGCGACTACGATGACCGGGACCGCGGCTACCGCGACCGGGACGATGATCGCGGCGGGCGGGCCGCCTACGGGTTCGACGAGCGCGAGTATCTCCGCTGCAACCCGGATGTCCGGCGCGCCATCGCGAACGGTCAGATGGAATCCGGCGCCGCGCATTGGCGCGTCTTCGGGCGCAAGGAAGGCCGGCGGCTGAGCTGCTGATCGAGCGCCGATCGCGCCGGCTCCGGACGGATCGCCCCCGGGACCGCAGGACGAATCCATGATGGTCCGGCTGGGAAGCCGCCCCCGATCGCGCAACGATCGAGGGCGGCTTCCGTTTGTCTGCCCTTGGAGTGCGCGGATAGAATCCGGAGCGCGCGGATCGAATAAGGCCCCGGCTCCCCCGGATGAACGCTCGGGCATCGCCCCGCGCCCGGCCCTGCGGGCCCTCGCTGGCGGGCGGCATTCCTCCTGACATTGGATCGGCTGCGGCGATCCTCTCAAGCCGGCAAGGACGAGCTCTTATCGCCGCGCGTGCGAGTATGGAAATACACAACTGGAAGTATAGTCAAGAATTCTTGACGTTGAATGCCCTGCGCTTCAGGATGACGTACGCTGTATGATGGCGTCGGGCCCGGATATCCTTCGCCGACAGGTTCCGCGTCCCGTATCGTCTTCTCTGCCGGGGGTGATATGAGGCGATTGCTGCTGTCCGGTCTCGTCGTCCTGTCTGCCGTGACTGGATCCCTGGCTCAAGGGACTGGTGCGCCGGGGAAGATCGGTATCGCCCTGGGACTCACGGGTTCCTATGCGGCCTTCGGTGCGCAGGTCCGGACCGGCGCCGCGCAGGCGATCGAGGACATCAACAAGGCCGGCGGGATCAAGGGGCGCCCGCTGGAACCGGTGATCGGCGACGACGCGTCCGATCCGAAGCAGGGCGTCTCGGTGGCCAACAAGCTCGCCAGCGCGGGCGTGACGATGGTGGTCGGATCGTTCAGCTCCGGCGTGTCGATCCCGGCCTCGGACGTCTACCTCGATGCCGGCATCATCCAGGTCACCCCGGCCTCCACGAGCGTGAAGTTCACCGAGCGCGGCCATTGGAACACCTTCCGCACCTGCGGCCGCGACGACCAGCAGGGCAAGGTGGCGGGCGCCTACCTCGGGGAGCACTTCAAGGACAAGAAAATCGCCCTCGTCCACGACAAGTCGCCCTACGGGAAGGGCTTGGCCGAGGAGACGCAGACCGCCCTGAAGGCCAACGGCGTCAAACCCGTGCTGTACGAGGGTATCAACCCGGGCGAGAAGGACTATTCGGCGCTCGTCTCCAGGCTGAAATCCGCAGGTGTCGATGTCGTCTATTACGGCGGCTACCACATCGAAGCCGGCCTGATCGTGCGGCAGATGCGCGGCCAGGGCTTCAACGCATTGCTGGCGGGCGGCGACGGCCTCGCCCCCAAGGAATTCGTGCAGATCGCCGGCCCCGGCGCGGACGGGACGCTGATGACCTTCGCGCCGGATCCGCGCAGGAACCCGGGCGCCCAGGCCACCGTGGCGGCGTTCAACGCCCGGGGCATCGATCCCGACGCCTATACGCTCTACGGCTACGCGGCCGTGCAGGTCCTGGCGCGGGCCATGGCGGAGACCAACTCCAGCGACGGCAAGACGCTCGCCGAATGGCTGCACCAGGGCAAGACGATCGATACCGTTGTCGGCCCGATCGCCTACGACACGAAGGGCGACATCACCCGGCCCGACTATGTCGTGTACGCGTGGAAGAAGGGCCCGGACGGCAAGATCGACTACGCCGGCAACGAGCTGACCCCGTAGAGGCCGGCCCCGCGGCGGCGTGACAGGCTGGCGCGGGTCGGCTGCGGACGCACCCGAGGCCCATCTTCGACGGCCGCCGCCAGCATCCGGAAAAGATGATCGGCTTCAGGTCTTTGAGGGAGCGTTCGGGTTTCCGGCGCGATCCCTTATGGTCCCCCGCGGCACGCCGGGGAGCCCCCATGTTCGACTTCAGCCAGCTCCGGTGCTTCGCGGCGGTCGCGGAGGAGTTGCACTTCGGGCGCGCGGCCGCCCGGCTGAACATGACGCAGCCGCCCCTGTCGCGGCAGATCCAGGTGCTGGAGCGCATCCTCGACGTGCAGCTCCTGGAGCGCACCAGCCGCTCCGTCCGGCTGACCGCGGCCGGGCGCAGCTTCCTGCCCGAGGCCCAGCGGATCCTGCGGCTCGCCGAGAGCGCGACTCACGTGACCCGGCAGGTCGCGGCGGGGCGCGGCGGCATCCTGAAGCTCGGCTTCACGGCGGCCTCGGCGTACGATTTCCTGCCGCGCCTCGTCATCGCGCTCCGGCGGGCGCTGCCGGACGTCACGCTGTCGCTGCGCGAGATGGTGAGTCAGGATCAGGTCGAGGCCCTGCGCGCCGGCAGCCTCGACGCGGCCCTGGTGCGCCCGCCCGTGACGCATCCGGACCTGCAGGCCGTCCAGGCGCTCGCCGAACCCCTCGTGGTCGCGCTGCCCGCGGGCAATCCCCTGGCCGGGCGCGACCGCCTCGTGCCCGGCGACCTCGGCGGCGAGCCGTTGATCGCCTATGCGCCGAACGAGGCCCGTTACTTCCACGACCTCGTCCTCGGGCTGCTCACCGAGGCGGGAATCCAGCCCCGGATCGTGCAGCAGCTCACGCAGATCCACGCGATCCTGGCCCTGGTCCGAGCCGCTTTGGGGATCGCCCTGGTCCCGGCCGCGGCCGAGCACCTGCGGTTCGAGGGCGTGGTGTTCCGCCCGCTCGCGCTGCCGGCACCGCGGCCGGTCGAGCTGCACCTGGCTTGGCGGCGCGGGGCGGACGATCCGGTGATCGCGCAACTGCGCGCGATCCTGTCGAACCTGCCGTCCCGCTGAGGCGAGCCGATCGATGCAGGACGCGCATCGGTCGATCCAGTCTTTGGCTTTGACCTCCCGGTCAAAGGCTGCGCGTGATGGCGCGGACGGCGCGCAGACGCCCGGAGCCGCAGGGAAGGACTCGCGATGGACAGCCTCACCAACCGCTTCAAGGCCGCCCTCCGGGAGGACCGCCAGCAGATCGGCCTGTGGTGCAGCCTCGCGAGCCCGATCTCGACCGAGATCGTCGCCGGGGCCGGGTTCGACTGGCTGCTGCTCGATATGGAGCACTCGGCCAACGACCTGCGGGATATCTACGTCCAGCTTCAGGCGATGATGGAGAACGCCACCCACCCGGTGGTGCGGGTGCCGAGCGACGATCCCATCACCATCAAGCGCATCCTGGATGCGGGCGCGCAGTCGCTGATGATCCCCAACATCGACGATGCCGCGCAGGCCGAGCGGGTGGTCGCGGCGACCCGCTACGCCCCCCGGGGTATCCGCGGCTTCTCGCAGGCGCCCCGGGCCGCCCGGTTCGGCCGCGTGCCGGACTACCACAAACGCTGTGAGTCCGAGATCTACGTCATCGTTCAGGTCGAGTCGCGCCGCGCGTTGGACAATCTGGACGCGATCGCCGCCGTAGAGGGCGTGGACGGCGTGTTCATCGGGCCCGGCGACCTCTCCACCAGCCTCGGCTATCTCGGCCAGCAGGGCCACCCGGAGGTGGTCCGCACCATCGAGGAAGCCGTCGCCCGGATCGTGAAAGCCGGCAAGCACGCCGGCATCCTCACCCCGAGCGAGGAGCTGGCCAAGCGCTACATCGCGGCCGGCACCCGCTTCACCGCGGTGGGCTCGGATCTGGGCCTGCTCGCCCGCAACGCCGAGGCGCTGGCCGGGCGCTTCCGCTCCGCGACCTGAGGGGATTTCCGATGCAGGCCGAGATCGAAGCTCCGACCCGTCCTCACGGCGCCGGCGACGTGCCGCGCACGATCCGCCTGAGCGACCGCGACAACGTCGCCATCGTGGTCAACGCCTTCGGGCTGCCGGCCGGCACGGTGTTTCCGGACGGGCTGGAACTCGTCGCGTTCGTGCCGCAGGGCCACAAGGTGGCTCTCACAGACATCCCGGAGGGCGGCGAGGTCCGCCGCTACGGCGAGGTGGTGGGCATCGCGACGCAACCGATCCCCCGGGGCGGCTGG
>NZ_JALNUM010000057.1:0-39714 GCF_026540795.1 Methylobacterium sp. GC_Met_2 | reverse complement strand
ATGCTCTGGCCGGCGGCGGAGTCGGTAACGGCTTAGCCGGCCGCGGATTCGGTGGCGGCCTGGGCGTTGGTGGTGCGCGCTTCGGTGGAGTTGGTGCTACCGGGGCTGGATTTGCCAATCGCGGTGCCCTGAGTAACCCGGGCATCCGTGGCGCCGGCTTCGTCGGAAATCACGGATTCGCCGGACGAGGCTTCCAGCGCGGCCGCGGCTTCGGTTACGGCGGCCGAGGCTACGGCTACGGCGGCCTGGGCCTTGGTGTGGGCCTGGGGCTTGCGGGCGTGGGTCTCGGCTACGGCTACGGAGCCCTCGGGGACGACTACTATGGTGGGGATTACGGACCGGCAGGGTATGGTTATGCGCCCGCCGGCTATGGATCCGGCTACGCTCCAGCTGGCTACGGAACGGATGCAACCTCGTCGGATGACTCTGTCGGCTACTGCATCCAACGCTTCCGCTCATACGATCAGCGCACCGGTACCTACCTCGGTAACGATGGCCGCCGGCATAGCTGCCCGTAACCGCGACGGCAGGTTCCAGACCAATGAGGCCCCGGGCAGAGATGCTCCGGGGCCTTTTCTGTTTCAGTCAGGGTAAAGCGTGCTCGGATGGGCGTTCGATCTGGTCGTGCCAAGAGGCGACCGTGGTCGGGCGGTCGGTCAGCGCTGGGTGATCGGTCATCCCAGCGGGGCTACCGCGAGGGCCTTAACAGGTGACGGAGATCGGAGGCCTTGGCGGCTATCTGTTCAGGTGCTCGACCGGCGCAGAGTTGACGGGTTGTTCAGGTACGGATCAGCCGGACGGGCATGCGTCTTGGCGATTAGGGCTGCTGCTTCCCTGCTGGTCAGCGTTCGGCCTTTCGTCGCACGCTGGCTTTTCCTCCGAACCGTCAGCGGCGCACGCAGTTGCCGCCTGACCACGATGGAGGAGAGCACGATGTCGAACCCAGCCAAGGGGCAGCACGGCGACGGACAGCGCCACAGCACGATGAGTGCTCAGGAACAGAAGGCCGCCGAAGTCCAAGAGGCCGGGAGCGCAAAGGCCGGCGCAGGCCACCCCGAGGTTCTCGAGGGTGGGAAGGCTGAGCCACCGACCGAGGGGAAGGGGCATCCCAAATCGGCTGCATCGAA
This sequence comes from Methylobacterium sp. GC_Met_2, assembly GCF_026540795.1. Classification (NCBI taxonomy): domain Bacteria; kingdom Pseudomonadati; phylum Pseudomonadota; class Alphaproteobacteria; order Hyphomicrobiales; family Methylobacteriaceae; genus Methylobacterium; species Methylobacterium sp. GC_Met_2. Next base: position 38,587 of record NZ_JALNUM010000057.1, on the reverse strand, counting down.
TGCACCGGCGGGCGGAACCAGCGACGCGGCGACGAGCTCAGCGACGGTAGGCAAGGCTGAGAAGGAGGCCGCAGCTGCGGCCGGCGCCGACAAGGAGCAGCACGGGCGCGGACACCGAAAGTCGGAGTAGGCTTCCCGCATCGGACATTGCGCTCGGCCCCGCCCCGATCTGATCACGGGGCGGGGGAGCGTCCGATCTCACCAGCGTGTGAGCCGAGCCGATACGCAACGCAGCTCGGCTGTAGGATGGCGGCCGGCGGTTACCGGGTCGTGCCGACACCGGCACCGTCACCGTTCCATACCGGGATCGCTGGCCGAAGCGGGGCGATCGGCATGCTGGAAACCAGCAAGGCGATCATTGCGGCGCGCGAGCTCAGCATGATGGCTGGCGGTTCGCCGGTAAGGGTCCGCCAAGCTGCAACGAAGGCGTCACTGGGCATGGCGGCCAGCGTATCGCTCGAAGGGATGGGGTAGTCCGCAGTGCCGTGCCCAGGCGTGTCCATGCATCTCCAAGAGGGTCAGCCTTCCGTGTGCTGTGACGCTTGCTGAAGAAGATGAATCGGGCGTTCCGGGGTGCGCATGAAAAAGCCCGCCGCGGCGAACCGGGCGGGCTCAGAGTCAAGGGAGGCACGCCGGGATGGCTCGAACGGGTGTGAGCAGATCGTCGTGCCGTTTCATCAACGACTGATTAGCGCCGGCCGCCTCTCCGCTGCACCCAAGTCATCCGTCCCCGCCGCATGTGATGGCGATGCATCCGGACGTGCGTGATCATGCCGGGTCGCGTGGATATCCCGGAGGCGGGACCGGCCGGAACGGCAGCCACGGGTAGCGAGAGACTGGCGAGGCTCGCAGCGGACAGCAGGCTAAGAAATAGGATGCGCATGGGTTTCCTCCGTGCCTGGGCGCAAACAGGGCGCACCGGGCCACTGGGAAGCGTCGCCACCGGACGTTGGTTCAACGATCACCGGCTCAGAACGCGAGCTGCCGCCCCTGATTTTGGACGTAGGCGCGAAAGCCGCCGGGCGCATCGCCACGATCAGCCCACGGCGGCGGGCCGGGCGTAAGCTGTTATTTGGATCGACAATCTGCACAGCGCGGAGTTCATCGTCGCCCGCGTTTCGGTCCCACGCCCACCGCGACCCGTCAATATTGGCTCACATCCGGAAAATTTAACACGGCGCTAACCATTTCTTGCTGATCTTGGTTCGGCCAGAGGTCAGCATGCGACCGAAGATTTTCATAATAGGATTTAGTATATTGGCGGCTCAGCCCGCATTTTCGTATGAAAAGACTGCAAGTCTACAGACCGAAGATCCTTTGACGAAATCGAATTCAGTTACGGCACCAATCTTCCATCGCAGGAATGCAGAAGCTAAGGCACGACAGGATAAATTTGATCGCAGGATCGATTTAAGCAATCGTGAGATGATTGCTTCGATCTGCAGTGGCTGCGAGTCGGGCCAAATTTATCTTATCTCGAACCACCGCCAGGAATTTGACGCGCACGAAGGGAGTTCGATTTCTGCTGAAACCATATATCTCACGAAAAACGGATTCGACCCCGCGCAAGCCGGTGGTGGGTGGGATTGAAAGCCGTATCCGAGCATGCTGACGTCACGAAACGCCCCAGGCGGTTGAGCCGTCGGGCTGAAGCGGTCCTTGAGAGGGGGGGGGCAGACCGCCGCAAGCGGCGGCCCATTCCAGCAGGTTGCTCGGCCCCGCCCCGATCTGCGCACGGGGCGCGGGAGCGTCCGATCTCACGAGCCTCTGGGCTGATACGCAACGCGGCTCGGAACTCGGGGTGATCGGTGGCGGTGAGCGGGTCGTTCGGGACCAACGCTGCGGTTGTCCCGCACCGGGATTAGGGTACGAAAAGCCCGCGCCGGGGACCCGGGCGGGCGGGAGATGAATCGCAGATAGATGGTGCGTCGGCCGCCACGCCGTGCGCCGGGTGCGGCGGACGTAAGCCCGCAGCTGAGGTGAGCCACCCCGGGTGATATGCTCGACAGCATCGGCTTGCCGGTCACGCGTCGCCGGCTTTGGGGGCCTCGCAAAAAAGGCGGGCGAACTCCACGAGGCCGGCTAGAAATCCGATGGCGCAGACGGCTTCGACGTGCATCGTTCGCTCCAACGTGACTCCCGATTCCAAGATGTGGGAGCGTTGGAGCGACACAGCCGCTTGTGTCTCGCTGTTCCATCTCCACCAAAGAAAAACCCGCCGCGGCGGGCTCGGGCGGGTTCAGTTGCCATTGGGTTTTCGAAGGCTCTTGAATAACCCTGGGCAGAGATGATCCGCATCATCCGTTCGAGGGAGGCGTCGCGCACAAAAAGCCCGCTGCGGTCGGCCAGGTGGGCTGAAGTTCAGTCTCGCTGACGAACGAGGTGGATCGGAGCGTCTCACACGACGCTGCTCTGGGCAGGACAGGAGCCGATAGGCGCGTCGGTGAAGCTGAACCCAGCCGTCACGCGATCTGCGGCTCTACCATACGCGAACGCAGAGTCTTCGATCACCGATAGGCACAACGTTGTACTAAACTGCAGCATGCTTTTCAAATTCTACGATCTTATTTGCGATCGCCTCAGTCTGCCAAATTCTGGAATCCAGGAACTTTTTGGCTCGCTGCTGTACCATGTAGCGGACCACTGTCCGTCTTGGCATTGGCCGATAGAAATCCTTCAACTGAGGGTGGGCGCTGATCATATCAGTATAAGGGCTGTAGCCGGCTTTACCCCACGGTATGAACGGCCCATGCCAAGGCCTCGGGTTCGACATGAAATGCTTTATGTGAACATCTTTCAGGCCATTATAAACAAAATTTGCGAAAAATGCAGGGTAATTCCATTTCGTGGAAATTAGACTTATGTGATCTCCAAATGCGACATTCATCGCATCTTGTTCTGTGAACTTGTATTGCGCTAAATTTTTTCCACACAAATTTTGTATTTCTTGATCGATGGCTTTCAGGTCGGATCTTGCGACACGAAAGACGCCGGAATTTATGTAGCGTGCCGCGATACCGCTGCTCAATCCGATCGACCGAAGATAAGCCGTTGTCTTTTTTGACAATCTATCGGGCTCGCCGAAAAGGAGCGCCATAGGATCGGGCGCAGCAAGTATGCTTCCTGAAGCAAGCGGCGCCTCGATGAGTGGATCGATGTTGGCATAGATTTGCGTGTCACCATCGATGTGAATGATATTAATGTAACGTTTATCGAGTATTTTGTCTAGAAAATGTCTAGCCATGTAAATTGGTAAGTTTTTGATTTCACGCCTGTCGTAAAATTGCACCAAGACATTATATTTGGTTGCTATATGCTGTAGAAAGGCTTTGTCTTGGTTCTGAAAATCGAAACCCAGGATCAGGACATCGGCTTTTCCCTTGGAGATATGTCGCCGAGCTTGAGCTGTACTAAGAAGAGTAGGTAAAAAATAATACTTGTCAGTTGTGTAGCAAAAGCAGCAATCGGACATAAGGGTTCCCATTGAGAAAATTGCCGCTCGTTACCTCGATATGCTCATAGCTCAGGTTTGAATACCGTCGCAACGTTGATATGCGATTTTGAGTAGTAAAAGGCAGCGGTTGATCGCAATTCGCTCAGCGAATTCGGCGAATCAGCTTTCAATGACACGCGCATGAAAAAGCCCCGCGCGGAGGCGCCGGCGCGGCTGAGTGGATCCCTAAGATGATTGCGGATCTTGGCGAGCAGCGGGCCAACTTCAGCGAGTCGCTCGGCCGAGCCCCGATCTTCCCCCGGGGCGGGAGCGCGTCCGATTTCACCGCCGTGTGAGCCGAGCCGCGTGCAACGCGGCTCGTGAGGAGAATGGCAGGCACGCGTTCCCGGGCTGTCGCTCGCACCGGACCGGCCTTTGTCTTACGTCGAGACGCCCGCTCACCGCCCCGCCAACCCGTCCACCGCCTTGTCGATCCGGCGCTCGATCTCGTCGCGCGCCACGAAGGCCTCGATGTCCCGCCGGTAGGCCACGCCCTCCAGCTTCTCGTCCATCCGGTCGAGCTTGCCCCCGAGCACGTCCATCTGCCGACCGGTCGCCTCGACCCGCTCGATCAGGCGCCCGATCCATTCGGGCAGATGGTCGGCCATGGATCCGCTCCCGCGTGGGCCGCCCGCCCGCATCGTCCGCGCCTGGGGCGGAATATCGTCCGTCATCGCCGGGCTCCCGAGCCGCCGCTCACCCCTTCGGCCCGACCATCTGCGGCACGATCTTGTCGACCGAGCGGGCCGGCATGTAGGCGCCGATCCCCAGGGTCAGCACCGACCACAGCTCCGCCGGCACGCCCTTGAGCGCGGTCACCACCCCGATCTGCAGCCCGAGCATCGGCGCGACCACGCCGACCCAGGTGATCATCGCCAGGGCCCACAGCACGGTGATCGGCCGGGCGTTGCGGGCGAGCGGGCTCTCGGAGCCGGCATCGGCCTTCATCACTCGGCCATGGCGCGACTGAGATCCCCTTGCTGGTCGATCAGCGCCTTCTGCAGGTCGAGCTGCACCTGCAGCCGCTGGCCCTCGTCGGTCAGCACCTTCGCCAGGATCGGTCCGACGGCCCCGAGCAAGGCCGGGAGGAGAGCGAGGAACCCCATGGTCAGGCACCCTTCTCATGTTGTGGCGGACGGCATCCCGCAGCCACAGCCACCAGGATTCGGCGGGGACGGCCGGCCTGCCGGTGATCGGCGCCAGCGGGTCGGGGCGCGCGGGCGCGATCTGGGCGGCCAGCGTCGCCATCGCACCCTGGGCGCGGGAGGTGTCGGCCGCGAAGGAAATGACGAGCGGTTCGGCCATGCGAAGGGTCTCCGGGTCGGGGCCGCGGATATCTGCGTCGATCGGGTTGTGCTTCGGCGCGTTGTCGCGCGGGCGCTCGACGGTGGCGGGCGCTCATCTGCCGAACTCGATTGGCAAGAGTCCGCTAAGGGTGGATTTCAGCCGGTCCGCTTCCGAGCAGTGATAGCGCCGAAGCGGACATCATCTGTAGACCGCCCGGTGCGCGTGGTCGCTATACGCACAGCCTGCACCAAACCGTCCACGTCACTTGCTGCACGGTTCACGTCCTACCTTCAAATGCATAAAAAAGAAGTAACTTAAGGTATAGTAAGAGGAGCTTCACGTGCTAATGCTGAGCCTGATTAGCTAGAATGTAGGCGCGTGCGGCCAGGGACGATAACGGGCGGCTGAACAGAAAACCTTGTACCTGCCCGCAGCCTTCGCGACGTACAAGCTCCAGCTGCTCTGCGGTCTCGACACCCTCGGCGACAATGCCCATACCGAGACGTTCGCCGATACTGACCACAGCCCTCACGATAGCCGCCGCGTCAGGGTCGGCGATGTCGCGGATGAATGATTTATCGATCTTGATTTTGTCAAAGGGGAAGCGGCGTAGGTAGCCCAACGACGAGTACCCCGTGCCAAAATCGTCCAATGCGACGACGATACCGAGGGATCGCAGTCTATGAAGGCAGGCGATCACAGCATCTCCGTCCTGCATCAGAACGCTCTCGGTCACTTCCAGTTTGAGGCGATTGGCTGGCAGGCCCGTGTCGGCAAGTGCGGTAAGTACCGCTTCCTCCAAACCGCTTCGGAACTGCACGGCAGATACATTGACACCGACAAGGAGTGTCTCTGGCCAAGTCAACGCTTCACTACAGGCCTCGCGCAACGCCCAAGCGCCCAGCGGCACGATCAGGCCGTTCTCCTCCGCCAGCGGGATAAACTCCCCGGGCGAGACGCCGCCGCGAACGGGGTGCTGCCATCGCATCAGCGCTTCCAAGCTGACCACGGCTCCGGTGGTGGCGTCCACGACTGGTTGGTAGACGAGGTAAAACTCACCGCGCCGAACCCCCTCCTTCATATCGAGCCCGAGTTGACCGCGACTCGCAACACGTGCTCCAAAGTCAGGGCAGAAGATACGGTACGTGTTGCGCCCCTCAGCCTTAGCTTCGTAAAGCGCCATATCGGCCCGCTTGAACAGTTCGTCCGCATCCCGGTCGCGCTCTGTGGCGATCGTTAAACCGATGCTCACACCAACTTCCACGATTTGCCCGTCGAGGTGGATAGGTGCTGCCACGGCGGCTATCAGCCGCTCGGCGACAACATCCGCGGCACAGGGTTCGTCGAGATAGGTCAAAACGATCGCGAATTCATCGCCGCCGACGCGAGCGACTGTGTCATAGGGGCGCAGCACAGATCGCATTCGCACAGATACTTCGCGTAGAAGAGCATCGCCCGCTGGGTGACCCAAACTGTCGTTGATCGCCTTGAAGCGGTCGAGGTCACAGACGAGCACGGCAGTCGGGCTGCGCGTTCGCGCTGTTTGGGCGATGGCTTGATCTAGACGATCGTGGAATAACGCGCGATTGGGCAATCCGGTCAAAGCGTCGTGCAAGGCTAGGTAGTGGATCCGGTCCTCTGCTTCCCGACGCACTGACACATCGCGAAGAACGGCAATGTAGCCGGAAAGACTGTCCGCATCTCCCTCATGAAGCCGGCTCACGGATGCTTCGATCCAAACGTGGTGGCCATCTTTGTGCTTGTACCGAACGCAACAGGTTGGTCGCTCATCGATGCCGGCCAGCACCTGCGTCCAGTGCTCAGCGAAGATGTGAGTATCGTCGGCGTGAATCAGGTTGAATGCCTGTGCGCCAATCAGCTCCTCGGGCGTGTACCCGAGAATATTCCGTACCGCGGCTGAAACGTAGGTGCGACGCATGTCCACGTCGCAGAGGACGAAGATATCATTGGCGCTCTGTCGGCGATAAGGCGGAAGCGACGCTCGCTGTCCACCGCCTGCCGTTGCGCACGATGTGTCACGTGATGTGCGATCCGCCCGCGCAGGGCAGCTTCAATGAAGACAGCAAGATCGGAGAGGCGTTCCCGATCCTTTGCGTCGAATACCGCCCGCGGCACGGTATCGGCCACGCACACGGTCACCTTATTCGCCGCGCCATCGTCGAGTGAGATCGGGACGCCGGCATAGAAGCGGAGGTGCGGTTCGTCCGTGACGTATGGGTTACGGACGACGCGATGATCGGCCAGGGTGTCGAGGATGACAAGGGGGATGTGTTGCTGTCCGACAGCTGTGAGCGCACAGAGTGCGTCAGAACGTGACGATGAATTGAGCGACAAGCCCTCGCTGCCTAGGAGAAACTGACACGCCTCGTCGAGCCGCGACACATATGCATAGCGAACACCGAAAAGCGCTGCGGCGACGCGGCAAATGGCGTCGAGCTGCGGGTCGCGAGGCGAGGTACGCCAATTCGCACTGTTGGCGGTTTCAGAGGACGCACAGGGACGCTGGGCCATCGACATCTCAACCCGATTGAATTGCACCCCCATGTTCAAGGAGAACGTTTAACAATCTACGGCATGTATAAAACCGAGATACAGAGTCTATTCGACTCGCGCATCAGACCATTTGTCGCTGTATGGAGTTGCCCCCATCAAACCGGACACGGGGCTGGTTGCATCTGAGCACGGATGAACTCACGCGGTGAGCGCATGGCGAGCCCGCGATGGGGATGGTGTTCATTGTAGTCGGTGAGCCAGGCGCCGATCCGCGCCAGGACGGTGTTGGCGTCGGGCCGGGGTTGGACGCGGGTATAGTCGCGCTTGAGCGTCTTCACGAACGCCTCGCTCACCCCGTTGCTCTCGGGCGAGCGCACCAAATTAACTGCTGTTGATCACCCTAGTGCTCTGACGCGTTCACTTCGTTCATGCGAGTGAACACTAGTTCCTTGGTTTTGCATCAATTTTTCCGGACTCGGCTGACGCCTCCGTCTGGATCGATGCACTAGGGTGTCGACCAGGATCATCTCGTCTACAACCCGATCGCCACGTTCGAGCGCGCCTACCGGTCGGATCGCTCCGATCGAATCTGGATGCCCGAGCATGTCGCGGCCTTCGCCGAGGCGGCCACGCCTGAGATCTGGCTCGCGATGATGCTCGCGCTCCATACGGGCCAGCGGCAGGGGGATCTCCTGGCGTTGCCTTGGAGCGCCTGGGACGGACGCGCGATCACGCTGCGCCAGGGAAGAGCCGACGGCTCATCTATCTACCGGTGACGCGCGCCTTGAAGGCTGCGCTCGATGCGGCGCCGCGCAGGGCTACGACAATCCTCGTGGCAGTTCGCGGGGCAGCCTGGCGCAAGCGCCGATACCACGCGGTATGGAGCGAGACGTTCGCGGCCGCGCGGATCACGGAGGACCCGCACCTCCACGATCTCCGGGGACGGCAGTGACGATGCTGGCCGATGCCGGTTGCACGGTCCTGGAAATCGCAACGATCACCGGGCACAGCCAAGCGAACGCTCAAAAAATCCTGGACCGCTATCTCGCCCGCATGCGCAGCCTCGCCGAGTCAGCGATCGCGAAGCTCGACGATCACCGCCGGATCCGGGACAGTTTACAAACGGACCTGCAAACGGCGTGATGTGCGGTTCCGGAAAGACCGCTAAGCCGTTGAAGGTAATGGTCGGAGTGGCCGGACTCGAACCGACGACCCCCTGTCCCCCAGACAGGTGCGCTACCGGGCTGCGCTACACTCCGACGCCCCATGGGCTCGGCGCTCTTAGCCGTCGCGCAGCGCCTGTGCAAGTCCTTCGCGCGGTCTGGCCCGGGGCCGGAAGCGCTGGCGCTCCCGGCTTGCGGCCGCTACGGGGTGCGCGCGTCCCCGACAGCACTGACGGTTCATGACCGACCGACCGATTGCCTTCGATCTCACGCGCCTGGTCACGCGCCTGCGCCATGCGAGCCCGTCCGGAATCGATCGCGTCGATCTGGCCTATGCCCGCGCCTACCTCGGTCGCGACAGCGTCGGTGTCGTCTCGACGGCGGCCGGGCCGCGGATTCTGGATCGGGATCGCGCGCGTGCGATCGTCGAGGCGGTGGCGGCCGGATGGGTCGAGGATTGCGAGGCGCCAGACGATCCGGTCTATCGGCAATTGACATTGCGCTGCGGCGCGTCGGCCGTTGCGCCCATTAACGAGGTTGCGCGGGCCGGCACCGGGGCACGGCGCCGGATCCAGGCCCGGACAGCGGCCGAGATCGCGTTGCGCGGCCGAACGGTCGATGCGCTCCCTCGGGGCGCACTCTATCTCCATACGTCGCACCTGCGCCTGGACGATCCCCGGCGCTTCGACTGGCTCTACACCCGCCGGGACGTGCGCAGCGCCTTCTTCGTTCACGACCTGATCCCGATCACCCACCCCGAATACGGCCGCGCCGGCGAGGCCGACCGCCACCGGGCGCGCCTGCGCACGATCGGGCGGCACGCCGCCGCCATTCTGGTGAACTCCGCCGATACCGGACATCGCACCCTGGATCACCTCGCCGCCGAGGGCTTCGGCCGGCCGCCGGTGGCGGTGGGCCATCTCGGCGTCGAGCCCGCCTTCGGGCGCGTGGGGCCGCGCTTCCAGCCTGACCGGCCGACCTTCCTGGTCTGCGGCACCATCGAGTCGCGCAAGAACCACCTGCTTCTCTTCCAGATCTGGCGGCATCTGGCCGAGCGGCATGGGGCGGCCACACCCCGGCTGATCGTGGTCGGGCGCCGGGGCTGGGAGGCGGAAAGCGCTATCGATATGCTGGAGCGGTGCCCGGGCGTGCGCGCGCACACCATCGAGGCGACCGGCCTGTCCACGCACGGCCTTGCCGCGCTGATGCGCAGCTGCACCGCGCTGCTGATGCCGTCCTTCACGGAGGGCTACGGGATCCCGCTCGTGGAGGCCGCCGCCTCCGGATTGCCGGTGGTCGCCTCCGACATCCCGGTCCACCGGGAGATCGCCGAGGGCTTCGCCCTCTTCTGCGATCCCCTCGACGGTCCGGGCTGGATCCAAGCAATCGAGTCGCTGGCGACTCCGGCCTCACCGCTGCGGTCCGACCTTGCCGGCCGCCTCGATGGATATAGGCCGCCGAGTTGGGTCGCCCATTTCGACGCTGTGGGGCCGACCCTCGCGGCGCTCTGAGGTCGATCGCGCTCGGCAGGCCCTGGACGCCAAGTTGCACGGGTCGGGCCTGACGAATATGGAAAAGCATCAGTCCGACAGACTGACGAATCTCAGGCAGAACGGAGATCCTGCCGATGCAGGTGGTCGACCTCGATCGCGATGCGGTCAAGCGCGGGCTTGACGACGGCTCGATGCTGGTCATCGATGTGCGGGAGCCGCACGAATACAGCGCCGGACATATCCCCGGGGCGGTCTCGCATCCGCTTTCCAGCTTCGATCCACAGGCCGTCGCCGCCCTGGTGGCCGAGGATGGGCGGCAGCCGGTCTTCTCCTGCGCCTCGGGTATCCGGTCGGTTCATGCGCTGATGGCGGCGCAGCAGGCGGGCCTCGATATCACCCGCCACTACAAGGGCGGCTTCAAGGACTGGTACGGCGCGGGCGAAACCATCGAGTAGCCTGCCGGATCAATCCGGCCTCCGGGGCCGTCATGTGCGCGGGCGCACAAGCAACATCGTTGCTTGCGGGTTACGGCGCGCTGGCGGCGGAACTATCGTCAAGCTCGGCGCGACCGATGGTCGGCCTATGGACAGCAGGACCCGATGCGCAGCCGGCTTCCCAGCCTTCTCACCGTGCTCTCCGGACTGGCCGTCGGCCTCGCCGCGGGGCCGCTTTCGGCGCCAGCTCACGCCCAGGCGCCGGGCGGCCCTCCGCCGAAGGTCACCGTGGCGAAGCCCGTGGTGCGCCAGATCATCGAGCAGGACCAGTATACCGGCCGCTTCGAGGCGATTGATTACGTCGAGGTTCGTGCCCGGGTCACCGGCTACCTCGAGAAGATCAACTTCGTCGACGGCCAGACCGTGAAGAAGGGTGACGTTCTGTTCGTCATCGACCGCCGTCCCTACAAGGCGGCCCTGGAGCAGGCCCAGGCGGCTGTGGCCTCCGCCAAGGCGCGCCAGTCCTTCTCGCAGACGGATCTTGAGCGTGCGCAGACCCTGTCGCGCAGCGGCAACATCTCCGAACAGGTCACGGACCAGCGCCGGCAGGCTTCGCAGACCGCCCAGGCCGACGTCGACAGCGCCCAGGCCGCCCTCAACAACGCCCAGCTGAACTACGACTTCAGCGAGGTGAAGGCGCCGATCAACGGCCGGATCAGCCGGCGTCTGGTCACCGAGGGCAACATCGTCAGTGCCGATCAGACCATGCTGACGACGATTGTGTCGCTCGACCCGATCTACTTCAGCTATACGGTCGATGAGAAGGCGTTCCTGAAGTACCAGAGCAGCCTCGGCATCGGCATGGGCCAGACCCAGCAGGGCAAGGGCGTGCCGATCCTGATTGCATTGTCGGGTGAGCCCAAGCCGACCCGCAAGGGTACGCTCGACTTCGTCGACAACCGCGTCGACAACGCCACCGGCACGATCCTGCTGCGGGCGACCGTCCCGAACGCCGATTTGTTCATCAAGCCCGGTCTGTTCGGCATCGTCTCGATGCCGGCAACGAAGTCGTTCGAGGGGGTCATGATCCCCGACGAGGCGGTGGCCGCCAATCAGGACAAGCGGATCGTCTACCTCCTCGGGCCCGACAACGCGATCCAGCAGAGGGACGTGGTGCTCGGGCCGAAGGTCGATGGCTACCGGGTGATCCAGTCGGGGTTGAAGGGCGACGAGCTGGTCGTGGTCAACGGCACCTCGCGGGTGCGGCCGGGCGTGAAGGTGACGCCCGACACGATCGAGCTGCCCCCGAGCAAGACGTGAGCCTGACCGGCTCGCCAGGACTGCCTTCGCGCGCGCCGAGCGGCGCGCCCCGCACCGACGACGCAGGGCCCCGTCCGGGAGACCGGCGGGCCTCAGAGGTTTGACCGATGCGTTTCGCCCATTTCTTCGTCGACAGACCGATCTTCGCGTCCGTCACGTCGATCGTGTTCCTCATCCTCGGCTTCGTGGCCTACGAGAGCCTGCCGGTCTCGCAGTACCCCGAGATCGTGCCGCCGACCGTGACGGTGCGCGCCTCGTACCCGGGCGCAAACGCCGAGACCGTGGCCGCCACGATCGCGACGCCGATCGAGCAGGAGGTCAACGGCGTCGACAACATGCTCTACATGACGTCGTTGTCGACCAACGACGGCAACATGCTGCTGACCGTGACCTTCAAGGTCGGCACCAACCTCGATATCGCCAACGTGCTGGTGCAGAACCGGCTCTCGGTGGCCCAGCCCCGCCTGCCGCCGGACGTGCGCAACCTCGGCGTCACCGTGCGCAAGGCCTCGCCCGACCTGATGCTGGTCGTGCACCTGCTCTCGCCGAACAAGACCTACGACCAGAACTACCTCGCCAATTACATCTACCTGAACATCCGCGACGAGCTGCTGCGCCTCGACGGCGTCGGCGACATCACGATCTTCGGCGGTAACGAATACGCCGAGCGGATCTGGGTCGATCCCAACAAGCTTGCCGCCTACGGCCTCTCGGTCACCGACGTCACCACGGCGTTGCAGGAGCAGAACGTCCAAGTGGCGGCCGGGCAGCTCAACGGCCCGCCCGCGGCCAAGAGCGAGGCGTTCCAGCTGGTCGTCCAGTCGCAGGCCCGCTTCAAGACGCCCGAGCAATTCGCCGAGGTGATCATCAAGGCGCAGGACGGGCGCCTCGTCCGGGTGAAGGACATCGCCCGCGTCGAGATGGGCCAGAAGGACTACACCACCAACTCCTACCTCAACGACACGCCCGCGGTGGGCATCGGCGCGTTCCAGCGGCCAGGCACCAACGCGCTGGACGCGGCGGCGTCGGTCAAGAAGGTGATGGAGACCGTCAAGAAGAACTTCCCGCCGGACGTCGAGTACCGCATCGCCTACAACCCGACCGAGTTCATCGAGGAGTCGATTCACGAGGTCTACAAGACCCTGTTCGAGGCGGTCGGCCTCGTGGTGATCGTGGTGCTGGTGTTCCTCCAGAGCTGGCGGACCGCACTGATCCCGGTGATCGCGATTCCCGTTTCGCTGATCGGCACTTTCGCGGCGATGGCGGCCTTCGGTTTCTCGCTCAACAACCTGACCCTGTTCGGGTTGGTGCTCGCCATCGGCATCGTGGTCGACGACGCGATCGTGGTGGTGGAGAACGTCGAGCGCAACATGGCCGAGGGGCTCTCCGCGGGAGACGCCGCCCACAAGACCATGGACGAGGTCGGCGGAGCGGTCATCGCCATCGCCCTGGTGCTGGCCGCGGTGTTCGTACCGACCGCGTTCATCCCGGGCATCTCGGGCCAGTTCTACAAGCAGTTCGCGCTGACCATCGCGGCCTCGACGCTGATCTCGGCGTTCAACTCGCTCACCCTGTCGCCGGCGCTCTGCAAGCTGCTGCTGGTGCCCCACCATGCCCGTAAGGAGCCGAAGTTCTTCCTGACGCGGTTCGTGGCTTGGCTGGCGAACGGCTTCAACCGCGCGTTCGACGCGACCTCGAACGCCTATGGGCGGACCATTCGCGTCCTGACCGGCGGGATCGTCGGTTTGGGCGTGATGCTGCTGATCTACGCCGCGGTGATCGCCGGCACGCTGCACCTCGCGCAGACGACGCCGACGGGCTTCATCCCGGACCAAGATCAGGGCTACCTGATCGGCGTCGTGCAGCTCCCGTCCGGCGCTTCCCTCGACCGCACGACGGACGTGATCCTGCGCGCCGCCAAGCAGGCCCGCACGGTCGACGGCGTGGCCAATGCGGTGATCATCGCGGGCTTCGACGGCGCGACCTTCACCAACACCACCAATGCCGGCGTGATGTTCCTGACGCTCAAGGGCGCGAAGGAGCGTGCCGAGACCGGACGCAGCGCCGGGGCGATCACCGGCGACGTGCTGAAGGCTACCTCGGACATCCAGGAGGCCCGGGTGATCGTGATCCCGCCGCCGCCCGTCCGTGGCCTCGGCAGCGGCGGTGGCTTCAAGATGCAGATCGAGAGCCGGCAATCGTCGGAGATCGGGCCGCTGATGGCCGCGGCTGGCGCGGTGATCGGTCAGGCGAACCAGAGCTCCGACGTGCAGCGCGTCTTCACGACCTTCGACAACTCGACGCCGCAGCTCTTTCTCGACATCGACCGCACCATCGCGCGGATGCTGAACGTGCCGCTCGCCAACGTGTTCTCGTCGGTTCAGGCGGATCTCGGCGGCACCTACGTCAACGACTTCAACACCCTGGGCCGCATCTACCAAGTGCGCCTGCAAGGCGACGCCGCCTTCCGCACGTCGATCCAGGACATTTCCCAGATCAAGGTCCGCTCCTCCACCGGCGCGCTGGTGCCGATGGGCACGCTCGCCTCGGTGCGCGACGTGACGGGACCGCAGATCGTGCAGCGGTTCAACCTGTACTACTCGGTGCCGGTGCAGGGCGTGGCCAAGCCAGGCATCTCGACCGGTCAGGCGCTCGACGCCATGGAGGAAATCGCCAAGAAGAACCTGCCCGACGGCTATTCCTACGACTGGACTGAGATCGCCTATCAGCAGAAGGCGGCGAGCGGCACTGCGGGCGCGGTCTTCGCCCTGGGCGTGCTGCTGGTCTTCCTCGTGCTCGCCGCGCAGTACGAATCCTGGGCCTTGCCGCTCGCGATCCTGCTGGTGGTGCCGACCGGCGTGCTCGCGGCGCTCGCAGGCGTGCAGTTCCGCGGTCAGGACAACAACATCCTGACCCAGATCGGCCTGATCGTGCTGATCGGCTTGGCTGCCAAGAACGCGATCCTGATCGTGGAATTCGCGCACGACATCGAGCAGCGCGAGCATCTGAGCCCGGTCGACGCGGCGGTGGAGGCCTGCCGCCTGCGCCTGCGCCCGATCCTGATGACCGCCTTCGCGTTCATCCTCGGCACCCTGCCGCTGGTGATCGCCACCGGCCCCGGCGCCGAGATGCGCCAGGCGCTCGGCACGGCGGTGTTCTTCGGGATGATCGGCGCGACCTTCTTCGGCCTGTTCCTGACGCCGGTGTTCTACGTGGTGATCCGCCGCTTCTCGCTCTGGCTCGGCCGGTTCCGGAAGAAGCACACGCACGGCGATCACGGGGACGCTGCGCCGGCCCACGGCTGACGCGCCGCTCCGGCTTCTGGAAGCCGCGTCCGATCCGCCAGGATCGGGCGCGGCTTTCGCGCGACGGGAGGACCTGTCCGTTGTAGAGGCTGGCGGCATGCACGCCCTCGGCCGTCTGTTCCTTGGCGCCCTCGCCCTCGTTTTCGCCGTTCCGGTTGGCTGCGCCGTCCTGGTCATGGCGCTCGTCGTCGATCCGGCTGCGCAGGCTTGGCTGACCGGCGGCGCGCTCGCCGGCCTCGACATGGCCCTGTCGGACCTCTCGGCCGGCCTGCCGCCGGAGGGACTTGTCCTGTTCATTGCAGGCCTTGCCCAGGCGCTGTTCGTCCTGCTGGCCGTGCCGCCGGCCTTCGTGGGTCTCTGCGGAGAGGTCCTCGGGCGGCGCGGCCTGATGTGGTACGGCGCCGGCTGCGGCGCGCTGACCGCTGCCCTCCCCTGGCTCACCCGCGGCGTGCTTCGCTCGGGCGAGGCCGGCCGCAATCCAGGTCTCCTCGCGGCCGAAGCGCGGCTGACCCTGATCCTGTTCGTGGTCGGTGCGAGCGCCGGCCTCGTCTACTGGCTGATCGCCGGTCGCCGGGCCGGCCTCGTCCGGGACGATCGCGCGAGGGAGGCTGCCTGAAGCTGTTGTCGCGGGACGCCGTCGACCAAGTTCGCTTGGCCGCCGGTATCCCGCCGCGCTACAGGAAAGGCGCCCAGCCCCGGATTCCGATGCTCGCCCTGCGCTCCCTCGCCTTCAACATCTGCTTCTATGCGCTCACCACGGTGCTGGCGGTCGCCGGCTTACCGACCCTGGTCTCCGGGCGGGCTGTGATGCGGCTGGCTTATCTCTGGGGACGGATCACCCTCTGGCTGCTGCAAACGGTCGCTGGCACCCGGGTCGAGTTCCGCGGACTGGACAACATTCCCCCGGGGCCGCTGCTGGTGGCGGCCAAGCACCAGTCGGCGCTCGAGACCCTCGCGCTCTGCACGGTTCTGCCGAACTTCGCCTACATCCTGAAGCGTGAGCTGCTCTTCATTCCGCTGATCGGCTGGTACCTGTCGCGCAGCGGCATGGTGGCGATCGACCGTTCCAAGGGCGCGCGGGCCATGAGTCTGATGAACGCCGCCGCCGTCGAGGCCATCCGGCAGGGCCGCCGGCTGATCATCTTCCCGGAGGGGACCCGTCGTTCCGTGGGGGCCCCGCCGGCCTACAAGCAGGGCCTGTCGCACCTCTACACCGCGTTGCACGTCCCCTGTCTGCCGGTCGCGCTGAACACCGGCTTGTTCTGGTCGCGCAACAGCCTCGTCCGGCGGTCGGGGACCGCGATCATCGAGTTCCTGCCGACCATTCCCCCCGGACTGCCCCGGCAGGAGTTTCAGGTCCTGGTCCAGGACCGCCTGGAGGCGGCTTCGAGCGCTCTGGCCGATGGAGCACGCCACGGCCTCGACGCTGCGGCGCATCCGGTTCCGGACGCCGAGTCCACACCGTTCCGATCCCGTCACTGAACCGTCTGCGCGTCGCCCGCCACACATGATCCCGGCTTGTGGATAACGGGCATCATCCCCACATCCTTTCCTAGGAACGTCGCCCTTGACGGCTGTGGATATCGCGGGCTAGGTTGGAACAAATGGCGAACAGAAGAGCCCTGTCCTGGTCGGCCGCGCTTCGCGACCTGAAGGACGATCGCACCCGGAGGCAGGATGTGCGCGAAGAACGCCTCAAGACGAATGCAGGCCTGCGCGGCGCGCCTGCGCTGCCGCTCTCGGCTTGGCGGGGCCGCTCCGGCCGGCGCTACGTGGTCGGGGTTCATCCGGCCGGGGGCTTCGATGTCGACGAGATGGCGGAGGCCGTGGTGATCGCCGTGTGCCGCGACGATACCGGCATCGCCAAGATGGTGTCGGTCGCCACCTCGAAGGAGAGCCCGCGGGATCACCTCCGCCGGACGTGGCTGGAGCGTGTCCGCAACGGCGGTGCCACCGAGATGCATGTGCATCGCCTCGCCGATAGCGAGGCCGACCGGATGGCGATTGCGGACGATTTGAAGGTGGATACGGTAGAGCCGGCTCAGGTCTGAGCGCGGGGCCGACGGGTCCCTCCGTGCCGTTCGATCCGCGTCGCCGTCGGTCCGGGTCGCCGTTGCCCCAGTTTCGCCCCTTGCGTGGCCTCATGGCGGGGTCGTGACGTCCCTGTAGGGGATCGAGGCGGGAGCGGAACGCATGGTGCAGGATCGGACACAGCCGGAGCATGCGGCGCAGACGTACCCGCGCGGCGACAGGCGTCGCTCACGTCTCGGGCTGTTTCTCCCCTACATCCTCCTCACCCTCGTGGTGGTGGCTTGGTCGATCGGCTGGTTCTGGATCCGCGGCCGGGCGGTCGATGAGATCGACGACTGGATGGCGCGGGAGGCGGCTGCGGGCCGGAACTGGGGGTGCACCGACCGGACCGTGACCGGCTATCCCTTCCGCATCGAACTGCGCTGCAGCGCCGTGACCCTGGACCGCTCGGACGGCCGCTTCCGCCTCGGGCCGACGACCGCGGTGGCGCAGGTCTATCAGCCACGCCTCGTGGTGTTCGAGAGCGCGGGTCCGTTCCACGTCGAACAGGGTGGGTTGACGGGTGACGCGTCCTGGCGGGCCCTTCAGGGCAGCTTTCACGGCGCGTCGGATGGATTCACCCGAGCGTCGGTGGTGATGGACGACCCGAAGGTCGCGGTGACGGGCGTGCCGACCGGACCGATCGACGTCTCGGGGCAGCATCTGGAACTGCATGCCCGGCCCGATCCCGGCCGATACACATCCGAAGGCGCCGTGGATCTCAGTCTGCGCCTGACACGGGCGGAGGTCCCACAATTCGACGTGCTCACCGGTACGCAGGATCCGGCCGACCTCGTGCTGGACGCGGCGCTGTCTCAAGCCACGATCCTGCGCACCGGGCCCGTGCCGCGGGAGCTGGAGCGCTGGCGTCAGGCCGGCGGAACGCTGGACATTACGGGGCTCTCCCTGGCCAAGGGCCAGCAGCGCATCCAGGCGAAGGGCAGCCTCGCCCTCGACGCGGCTCACAGGCCGGCCGGACAGCTCGATCTCCGGGCCGCGGGGATCGATACGCTCGTCGGCAGCATCGTGGGACAGCGCTTCGGCTCGGAACGCGGCGCCCTCGTCAGTCAGCTTGTCGGCGGCCTTCTCGGATTGAGCCGTCGCCCGCAGCCCGATGCGCCGGCCGATGCGGCACCGCTGAAGGATCTGCCGCCGATCCGGCTGGCCGACGGCAAGGTCGTCTTCAGCGGCTTCCCGATCCCGAACGTCTACCTGCCCGCCTTGTATTGAGGGCTCCGACGCCACGCGCATGCTCCCGGCATCCGGATCGGCTATAAGGCGCCCATGGCTTCCGCGACCGCTTCCCAAGCCCGCATCAAGATCTGCGGGCTCAGTACCGAGGACACCCTGGACGCCGCCCTGGCGCTCGGGGTGGATTGGATCGGCCTCGTGCATTTCCCGCGCAGTCCGCGCCACGTGAATCTTGCCCGCGCCGCCGCCCTGTCGTCCCGCGCGAAGGGGCGTGCCGAGCGCGTGGTCCTGCTGGTCGATCCGGACGATACCCTGTTGGCCGACGCGATCGTGGCGATGGATCCCGACCTGATTCAGCTGCATGGCCGGGAGACGCCAGAGCGCGTCGCGGCGATCCGCGCTTCGACCCGCCGTCCTGTGATGAAGGCGCTGGGCCTCGCGACACCGGCGGATCTCGCGCCGCTTGCAGCCTACGCAGCGGTGGCCGACCGCATCCTTTTGGACGCCAAGGCGCCCGTAGATGCGGCGCTACCCGGCGGCAACGGCCGGCGATTCGACTGGACGATCCTGGCCGACCGCGACCTGCCGCAGGGCACGATGCTCTCCGGGGGGCTCGACGCCGACAACGTCGCCGAAGCCCTCTCACGGACGCGGCTCGACGCCGTCGACGTCTCCTCCGGGGTCGAAGCGGCGCCGGGGATCAAGGATCCCGAGAGGATCGCCGCCTTCGTCGCAGCCGTGCGGGGAGCGCGCTGAGTTTACCGGGGCGCCGGCAGCGCCGCCCGGCCGATATTCGGGACCGTGTAGGGGCCCGGCGTCTCGCTCTCCGGCGCGTAGGTGCGCAGCCGTGTCGCTTCACGCTCGTAGCGCACGGCCTCCCGACGGTGATAGCGGGCCTGCGCCCGGGTCTTGCCCTGGCCAAGCCAGGTGAAGATGCCGCCGACGATGATGCCCAGCGCCACCGCCCCGAACAGGATCGCGTAGAGCGGCAGATCCACGCTGAAGACCGGCGCATCGACGTTGAACGGATCGAACGAGAGCCGGACCGGCACGCGATTGGCCACCGCCAGCAGGATCACCAAGGCGGCGATCGGCAACAGCACGAGGCTCTTCAGGAAACGGATCATCGCGCTCAGGGCTCCTTGCTACTCTGCGGCCGAGGCGGTCTCGCCGATACCGGCCGCGTTGAGGCGCTGGCGCATCTCCTTGCCGGTCTTGAACACGGGGATCGCCTTCTCGGACACGGCAACGGCCGCACCCGTGCGTGGGTTGCGTCCCCGACGCGCCTCGCGGCGCTTGACCGAGAAGGCGCCGAAGCCGCGCAGCTCAACCCGGTCGCCGCGGGCCAGCGCATCCGAAATGGTGTCGAGGATCGCGTTGACCAGGATCTCCACGTCGCGCTGATAGAGATGCGGGTTCTGCTCGGCGATCTTGAGGACGAGCTCCGACTTGATCATGGCGTTTGAGTCTTCTCGCGGGATCGGGGCGGGCGCTGTGTCGACGGCCGTTCAGGGTTCGGGGCGCCAGAGGGCGAGCAACCCGCCGCGGGCGGCCTGCGCCTCCGCGCCGACCGTGCGAAGATGGCTCGCCACGCCCTCGAAGCCGAGCAGATCCGCGCCGATGCCGGCCGCCGACCAGAGCGAGAAGTCGCTCTCCGATTTGGGCTTCCAATCCTTGACCGGCAGATCCTTCGTCACGCCCCGGGCGCTCTCCAGCCAAGCGACCGCCTGACGCTCGCTGCCGAGTTCGTCCACGAGCTTCAGGGGCACACTCTGGCGGCCGCTGAACACCCGACCGTCCGAGACGGTCTTCACCTGGTCGGCATCCATGCCCCGCCGTTCGGCGACGAGACCTTTGAACCACGCGTAGGTATCGCCCACCACGGCCGCCAGGGCGGCGCGCGCCTCCGGCGAAGTCGGCGTGAAGCCAGACGGTTCGGCCTTGAGCGGCGACGACTTCACCGACTCGACCTTGACGCCGACCTTGTCGAGAAGGCCCGACACATCCGGGTACTGGAACAGCACGCCGATCGAACCGACGAGGCTGGTCTCCCGCGCGACGATGTGGTCGGCCGCGATGGCGGTGATGTAGGCGCCGGACGCGGCCGTGCCGTCCACGAAGGCGACGATCGGCTTCTTGGCGGCGAGCGCCCGCAGGTTGCGGAAGATCTCCTCCGAGCCCGTCGTCGTGCCGCCGGGCGAATTGATCGAGACGATGACGGCCTTCACCGCATCGGCGTCGCCGACCCGCTTCATCAGCTTGGCGGTGGCCTCGCTGCCGGCGATGAAGCCGGAGACCGAGATGCGGGCGATCTGGGGCTGGACGGCGAAACCGCCCTCCGCGCCGGTACGGACGCGGTAACCCAGGGCGCCGACCGCCACGATCAGGCCGCCGATGCCGAGCACACGCCAGAGGGACAACCTGCGGCGAAGGCGCCGCCGGTCAATCAGCAGTTCGGCGTCGGCTGCCATACTGTGCCTTCCCTGAAGCCCCCGGGCCGGCCCCTCGACGGGGTGCGGGAGCCACGCCCCGCGCCGGGCAAGTCCTTGGTTTCGTTCGGCTCACCCGATCCAAACCGGGTGAGGCCGGTGTTCTAAGCATTTACCGCGAGCATGGATACGGGGCGCGCAAAGAAATTGCGGTGCCGCAGGCCAACCGTGAAGGCGGAGCTGTCGCAGGCCGCCTCGCAGCTGAGGATCCGACCCGTTTCCCGGCGATCTGCGCCCGCAGGCGGCAGGTCGTCGAGGCGCTGGAGACTGAGCGCGGACTCACGGTGCCGAACAGCGTTTCCGTGCGGGTCGCCATGGCTGGCGTAACCCGTTGCCGCTCGGCAAACAGATCGTAGAGGATCTGACGCGATACGCCTCCGCGCACAAAAAACCCGCGCAGGACGCGGTCCCACGCGGGTTCGAGATCTTGGATCTGCCGCCCGAACGGGCCGGGCGGCAGGCGTCAGATGCTCACTCGTCGTCGGTGCGCTTCTTGTTGAACGCCGCACCGAGGATGTCACCGAGCGAGGCACCCGAATCGGCGGAGCCGAACTGGGCCATGGCTTCCTTCTCCTCGGCGACCTCGAGGGCCTTGATCGAGACCTGCACGCGGCGGGCCTTCCGGTCGAACTGCACGACGCGGGCGTCGAACTTCTCGCCGGTGGCGAAGCGCTCGGGGCGCTGGTCGCCACGATCGCGGGCGAGCTCGGCCCGGCGGACGAAGGTGGTCATATCGGTGTCGACGATCTTCGCCTCGACGCCCGAATCCTTCACCTCGGTGACTTCGCAGGTGACGATCTGACCCTTCTTGATCTCGCCGGCCTCGGCGAAGGGGTCACCGCCGAGCTGCTTCACGCCCAGCGAGATCCGCTCCTTCTCGACATCGACGTCGAGAACCTGGGCGCGGACCATGTCGCCCTTCTTGAACTCCTCGATGACTTGCTCGCCGGGACGGTTCCAGTCGAGATCCGACAGGTGGACCATGCCGTCGACATCGCCTTCGAGGCCGATGAACAGGCCGAACTCGGTCTTGTTCTTGACCTCGCCCTCGACCTCGGAGCCGACCGGGTGCTTCTCGGCGAAGCCCTCCCAGGGATTCTGCAGGGTCTGCTTGAGGCCGAGCGAGATGCGGCGCTTGACCGGATCGACTTCCAGGATCTGGACCTCGACCTCCTGAGAGGTGGAGACGATCTTGCCCGGATGGACGTTCTTCTTGGTCCAGCTCATCTCGGAGACGTGGATCAGGCCCTCGATCCCCGGCTCCAGCTCCACGAAGGCGCCGTAATCGGTGATGTTGGTCACGCGGCCCTTGAGCTTGGCGCCCTCGGGGTAACGGGCGGCAATGCCCTCCCACGGATCGGCGAGCAGCTGCTTGATGCCGAGCGAGATGCGGTGCGTCTCGTGGTTGATCTTGATGATCTTAACCTTGACCGTCTGGCCGATGGTGACGACCTCGGACGGGTGGTTCACGCGGCGCCACGCCATGTCGGTGACGTGCAGCAGGCCGTCGATGCCGCCGAGATCGACGAAGGCGCCGTATTCGGTGATGTTCTTGACGACGCCGTCGATGACCTGACCTTCCTCAAGGTTGGCCACCAGTTCGGAGCGTTGCTCGGCGCGGCTCTCCTCGAGCACGGTCCGGCGCGACACCACGATGTTGCCGCGGCGGCGATCCATCTTGAGGATCTGGAACGGCTGCGGGGTGCCGAGCAGCGGGGTGACGTCCCGGACCGGGCGGATATCGACCTGCGAGCGCGGCAGGAACGCCACGGCGCCGTCGAGATCGACCGTGTAGCCACCCTTGACCTGGTTGAAGATCGTGCCGGTGACGCGGTCGTTGTTCTCGAACGACTTCTCGAGCTTGACCCAGCTCTCCTCGCGGCGCGCCTTGTCGCGCGAGATGACGGCTTCGCCGAGCGCGTTCTCGATGCGGTCGACGTAGACCTCGACCTCGTCGCCGACCTTCAGCTCGCCTTCCCGGCCGGGACCGGTGAATTCCTTGAGGGCAACACGGCCTTCGGTCTTGGCGCCGATGTCGATGACGGCCACGTCCTTCTCGATCGCGACGACGCGACCCTTGACGACGGACCCTTCGGTAATCTCGTGTTCGAGGAAACTCTCCTCGAGAAGTGCGGCGAAATCGTCGCGGCTCGGGCTATGCCCCAGAGCGGTACCTGCGGTCATTCCATCTCCTGAACGGCCTCCCTCGGAGGCCCGTTGCGCCGGCGGCTCGCGTTGCAGGCACCCCTGTCCGCCGCGGCCCCACCCTGCATTTCCCGGGAGAGGCGACCGGTCCCAAAAGGATCGGCTTGCCGACGCGTCGATACGGATGACGAGGGCGGTCTATCCGGCGGCTCGGCGTGCGCGCCGAAAAGACGAGCGCGCGAGAGCGGGTCCGGTAAGACCCGCGTGCCATACAGCAACACCGTCAAGAGTTCAACCGAACCCGCTGATGCCTCGGATGGCATGGCGCGACCGCAGCCGCGTCTCAGGCTTGCCCGCTTGGACGGGAGCGCGGTACCTCTACCGCGCGACGGATAAAGCGTGACGGATCCATTGGCGACCAGGGGCGGGTCGTTGCCGGCCGCGTTTGGGCAACGGCTTACACGGAGGCGGCAGCGCATGCTTCGGAGTGTTGGCGATGTCCGGGCTGCACTGCCCTCTACGAGAGGTATATCCGCGCGGCGTCTCGTAACCGAACTGTTCGAGGCCTGACCGCTCGATGCCGACAACTTACACCATGCCGATGGAGCTTTTGGCGCGAAAGCTCGACAGCTGCGCTGAGCTGACCGATTCGGACCGCGCCGCAGTCCTGGGCTTGTCCCACACGGTGCGGGCCCTGCCGGCGCGCCACGACATCGTCCGCTTCGGCGAGCGACCGGGCCAGTGCTGTCTGGTGCTGCAGGGCTGGGTGTCGCGCTACGCCGCGTTGTCGGAGGGCGAACGGCAGATCCTATCGTTCTACATTGCCGGGGACATGCCCGATCTGCAGAGCCTGCATCTGCATCGGATGGACCACCACCTCGCGACACTGACTGCGTGCACGATCGCGTTCGTCACCCACGACGAACTTCATCGCGTCTTCCGGCACCAACCGAATCTCATCGGCATCTTCTGGCGGGACACCCTGATCGACGGCGCCCACTATCGCGAGCGGATCACCAGCCTCGGTCGGCGGCAGGCCCTTGGCCGCGTGGCCCACCTGTTCTGCGAACTGTACCTGCGCCAGCGTGCGATGGGTCTCACGAGCGGCTTGAGCTGTCCCCTGGCGCCCAAACAGGCGGAGCTGGCTGACGCCCTGGGCCTGACCAGCGTTCACCTGAACCGGGTTCTGCGGACGCTGCGGACACGCGGTCTCGTCACCCTTGGCGGAGGTGTCCTCACGATCGAGGATTGGGACGAGTTGGCCGCGGTAGCCGAGTTCGACCCGACGTTCCTGCACCAAACCGGATATCGCACGCCCGCAAGCGAGCCGGCCGAAACGGTCTGACGTAGCGCGTCAGGCGGCCTCAGGCCGCCTGGGCCAGGGACTCCGCCGTCGCGAGAACCTCGTCGGTATGGACGTCGAACCGCGCCAGAAGCGCCGCGCCGAAGCTCGTGGTCAGGGCGCAGTCGGTCGCGTCGCGCCCGCGGGCCATGACGATGCGACCGATGCGGGGGCGGTTGTGGCGGGCGTCGAACGTGTACCAGCGCGGCCCGGACGGTCCATCGAGATAGACCTCGAACCAGGCGGAGAAGTCCATCGGTGCGGGGTCCTTGGGCACGCCGATGTCGCCGAGATAGCCGGTGGCGTAGCGGGCCGGAATGTTCATGCACCGGCACAGAGTGATGGCCAGATGGGCGAAGTCGCGGCAGACGCCCTCACGCTGCATGAAGCCATCATGGGCGGTGCGGGTGGCGTCGGCACGCTGGTAGTCGAAGCGCAGCCGCTCGTGCGCGTAGTCGACGATCGCCTGGACGCGAGCCCAGCCCTCAGGTGTGGAGCCGAACAGCGACCACGCGGTTTGGGACAGCTTGTCGGTGTCGCAGTAGCGCGAGCCGAGCAGGAACATCAGTACGGCGTCCGGCAAATCCTGCACCGGGATCTGCCGCGCCTCGGGCTCCACCACATCCGGCTCGCCCGTATCGGCGATCGTAAAATCCGCACTCATCGTAATTCGGCCGCCCGGGGCGACGATCCGGGTCGACACGTTCCCGAACGCGTCGACGTTCTGGTGGGCCGGCACCGGCGGGTCGAAGGTGACCACCTCCGGGGTGATCAGGTCGGGACGGCGCTCCGGATGCACATGCAGGAGCAGGTTCATCGGCGTCGGGCCGAACGTGTCGAAACCGATCGTGAAGCCGGTGCGGATATGCATTCGCGTAGACCGTATTGGGCGTCGGCACGACGCCAGGTAGGACAGGGTAAAACAGTATAAGGTTCTAGAAAGCTCGAAGCTTCGACTGGTTCCGCCCTGGCGTGCTGTTTCGGCTGCGGGACTGCCGGCCTGCTCGGCGCGCCGCCGATGCCGTGGGTCGAGGACTTCGGCATGTCGGGGACTGACACGGTCCGCTCCGGCATTGCCGATCAGCCACCGGGCTTGTTGCATCGCACTGGACGGACTCGTATCCGTGCCGAGCAGCCATCAGGGCCGGCGGCCGTCCCGTCGCCGTCACCCATTGCCGAACGATCGATCGCGATGACACCCGAAAAGCTCTCCCTGCCAAAGGACAAGATCCGGGTCCTGCTGCTCGAAGGCATCAACGACAGCGCCGTCGCGCTCATGCGCGCTGCCGGCTACGCCAATCTGATCCGGCTGCCGAAGGCGTTGGACCGCGAGGCCCTGCACGAGGCGCTTCAGGGCGTGCACATGCTGGGCATCCGCTCACGCACGCAGCTCGACGCGGCGGCGTTCGAGGCGGCGGACCGGCTGCTGGCGGTGGGCTGCTTCTCGGTCGGCACGAATCAGGTGGATCTGGACGCGGCACGCCACCGCGGCGTCCCGGTGTTCAACGCGCCGTTCTCGAACACCCGTTCGGTGGCCGAACTCACGATCGGCGAGATCGTGATGCTGCTGCGTCGGATCGTGCCGCGTTCGGTGGGCGCTCATGCGGGCCGCTGGGACAAGTCGGCGGTGGGCTCCCTGGAAGTCCGCGGCAAGACCCTCGGCATCGTCGGCTACGGCAACATCGGCACGCAGCTCTCGACGCTCGCCGAGGCCATGGGCATGCGGGTCCTATTCTACGACCACACCGATAAGCTGCGCCACGGCAACACCGAACCGACTAAGACGCTTCACGACCTCCTCGCCCAGAGCGACGTGGTCTCGTTGCACGTGCCGGAGACCGAGGCCACCGCCAACATGATCGGCGAGGCCGAGATCCGGGCGATGAAGCCCGGCGCGATCCTGATCAACAACGCCCGCGGCACCGTGGTCGACCTCAATGCCGTCGCGGCGGCCCTGCGCGACGGTCATCTCAAGGGTGCGGCGATCGACGTCTTCCCGGTGGAGCCCGGGTCCAACGCCGACGCGTTCGTGAGCCCGCTCCAGGGGATCGAGAACGTGATCCTGACCCCGCATATCGGCGGCTCGACCGAGGAAGCTCAAGAGCGCATCGGCTCCGAAGTGGCGCGCAAGCTGATCGACTATTCCGACATCGGTTCGACGGTCGGCGCCGTGAACTTCCCGCAGGTGCAGCTTCCCGCCCGGCCGACCGGCACGCGCTTCATCCACGTCCAGCGCAACCTGCCCGGCATGCTGGGCCGGCTGAACGACGTGTTCTCCCGCGGACACGTCAACATCGCGGCGCAGTTCTACCAGACGGATGGCGAGGTCGGTTACGTGGTCCTCGAGACCGATGCCACCAATGCGGATGCCGAGGTGCTGCTGACGGAGATCCGGGCCATCCCGGGCACGATCCGCGCCCGTTTGCTCTACGAGCGGCGCTGAGCACGGTTCTTACACCGCCATCGATCATATCGATGCTGCGTGGATGAACGCGCGCGGTGTTGCCGCGTTCGTCTTGCGCGGTCACCTCGGCCGCGGTTCAAGTAGAACGCGGCCAATACGGGTCGAGTGGTCGTCCGGCGGAGGATTTGCGGTGACGAAGCGTGTTTGGTGCGCCTGGGCCGGCATCGGGTTCGCCCTCGCGGCTTTAGCCGCGATCCCATCATCCGCTTCGGCGGATTGCCTGCGCCGGGTCTACAACCGATCGAGCCTGGTTCTGGTGGCACGTCAGGATGGCGGCCCGCCCGCGGTGCTTCTCCCGGGGCAATCCGTGACGATGCGGCTCGCGCGGCCGGGCCAGATCGATCTCGCGGCGTATTGCGGCATCCCGCAGGCCGGCGGGGCGCCGGTCGAACAGCAGACCTTCGACTATGAGGCGGTACTCGACCGCTGCTTCGTGCGGTTCGGCGGTGATCTCTTCGTCCCGCAGCTGGGACGTGGCTTCATCGGCCTTCAGGGCACCGCGCCCTTCACCGTCAACAACCCACAGCAGGGCGATATCGTCCTGGGGCCCTCGGCGCAGCCGGCCTGCGCCGTCCCCGGAGCCGTGCTGAACCGGCGTGGCTGATCGTTAGAGATAGTGGCGGAACACCACGCCTCCGCCCTCGACAGCGTCGGGGGACGGGGGTGTCGTCGGTCCGATGATCGGGCTGAGCAGACGCAGTCCGATCAGACCGAGGGCGGCGAGGACCGGGGCGACGAAGCGGAACGGGCGGATCAACATCAGCGCCTCCGTGACGCACGCGGTGGCCCGGGGATATGTCTCGCCGACATGTCCTGCCTGCACCTCCGGCGTGCTGGGAGAACATCGCACGGTCGCTTCGCACCCGAGGTGCAATTGCGCACATCGATGACGGCTGGGCGTGAAGAGGCATCCGCACGTCAGGTCTTTGTTACGGCTGGCCGCTTGCGTCGACGGCATCCCTGGCGTGTGCGGCTGCGCCCTCTTATGCTGACGGACTGGGGAGCCGTCCGCGACATGCGGCATGGGACGCGGCATGGGCAGGAACGACGCGCTCTCCAGCGAGCCGACTGCGTGAACGAGGACGCGCGTATGCTGAACCAGGCCGGTAGTTCGATCGTACGAGGCGATCTCGGCGTCGAAGAGACGATCGAGTCCGACAATATCGTCCGCTGGGATGGGGAGAGGCTCTACGTCGAGCAGGACGTCTTCCACAACGGCCAGCTGGTTCACCGCAAGTACCGTCGCACCGTTACCGAGCCGGTGGCCCGGGCGCTCTGGACGATCATCAACCGCGCGAAGCAGTGAGCCGCGCACACCACTCTGCGTTGCGCGTCGGTTCGGCCTGACTGGGACGCGCGGTGCCGCAACGGACGGTGAACGGACGTCGTCAAGCCTGATCGCTTCGTCCGAAAGCCCTTTGTCCGTGTTGCCTCGGATCCAGCTGTCTCCGTCGC
The DNA here is from genome assembly GCF_026540795.1 of Methylobacterium sp. GC_Met_2. Lineage (NCBI taxonomy): Bacteria > Pseudomonadati > Pseudomonadota > Alphaproteobacteria > Hyphomicrobiales > Methylobacteriaceae > Methylobacterium > Methylobacterium sp. GC_Met_2. The sequence goes on along the minus strand of NZ_JALNUM010000057.1, from coordinate 10,422 downwards.
CTTCAGCGGCTGCGCGGAGACAGCTTCGCATTCTGTGCTCGTTTTAAGATGCAGAGTGTTTCGGGCGTTTAGACCTCGAATCGATTGATCACGGCGTATTCGCGCGGTTCTGCTTAATTACGCCGATCCAAGAGCAACGGCATGCTCAGGCAATGACCGACGAGCTTACGTTACATTTGGTGTCGATTTAATGTTGCTTTCGCATTTCGGTGTAAATTAATTCGCAACGTACTGCTTAGCCATAGATAAAAATATCTCATCTCAAGTATTAATCAGTCGCTGTCCAATCGTTGTCTTCAATGCGATCATCGCGCTGACGCTCACATTGGCCATGTGGGAGATCGCATCGCTGCTCTGGGGCGCCGGATATCTGGATCATGGCGCGATCCAGGAAGCCGGTCATCCGATCGAGGGGCTGGGCTTCGTCCTGATCGGCTGGGGCGTGGTGCAAGAAGAGCGCAACGGCATGAGCCGGCTTCTCGGGGGCGGAACGCGCAGCGAATCCGTTCACGCTGCGGGCATCGACGCCGTGTGCCACGACGCCGGCTTATCGTTGCTGGTGCTCGGCCTGATCGCCGAGATTCTCGTCCAGTGTGGAGGTTCCCAGCTACATCATAAAGACGGATCGGCTCGCACGCGTCGTCCTCACGGTCGGAGATGCGTTCCTCATGTCGGGGCTTGCCGCGTTGATCCGGCTCTCAGCACGCCTCGCGACGCTTCGGAACTCCAAACCGGCCGCGAGTTCCGATGTGGCGATATCCGTGGCGCGATCACACGACCACTGACCTGACCCCGTCGCTCTCCGCCTGCCCGAATGCCGGTTCCGCGCAAGAGGGCACGTTACGGCGGAAGCTGCGAGCGAGGCCGGATGGCCGCGTACCTGCGCGCCGCTCTACGCAGCAACCGCAGGCGCCGTCTCCACGAGGGCGAGCTTGGGCGGGGCGAGCAGGTCCAAACGGTCGTGCGCGGTGTCGAAGGCGGCCCGGATCGTTGCCGTCGCATCCTCGACGGCGACGAGAACCGCCAGCTTCTGCGCACTCGCGCGATCGGCCAGGCCGCGTGCCGTCGCGACCAGGGATTGCTCCAGGTTCAGCAGCTCGGCTTCCACGTCCTGCCCGGCCCCGCGTGTCGCGGCCGTCAGGCGTTCGAGGACAGCTTGAAGGGCATGACGCAAGACAAGCGTCCGCACGCGCTCCTGCAGGAGCGCCCGTTCGTCGATCTTCATCGCAGTCTGTCCGTGTTCCGGGAGCACGGTTAAGTTGTCATACCTTGGCTGCCCATGCAGCCACCTTTTTGCAACAGCGAAACCGGCTCGGCCATCGCAGCGTAACTTGGCGTCGCGCGGTGTCTTCGAGGCTGCGCCCGCCGCGTTTCAGTCAGTCTTCGACCCGAACGGCGTGCCGCGCAGGCGGCGCCGACATGAACGTCGTCAATAGGGCGTTCCGCGCTGGCGCCGCGCGCCGAGCGCCTCCGCGTACCAGGTCAGCTCGTCGAGAAGGCGACCTGCAGAGGCTTCGAGCCGCGGTTCACTGGGGGTCCCCGCCTCCGTGATGGCATTCTGCAGCCGAGGAATGGGCAGCACGGCGGGGATGCTCGGCATGCCCATCTCGGCCAGCATGGCCCGCAGCGGCATAGCTGCGCGGACGCCCCCGAACGCCCCGGCGGAGTAGCAGCAGATCGCCGACGGCCGCCAATAATACTCCTCGAGGAAATGATCGAGCGTGTTCGAGAGTGCCGGCGGTACACCGTGGTTGTACTCGGCTGTCACGACCAAGAAGGCGTCCGATCGCCGGTAGAGTATGGCGAGCCGTTCCAGTTCATCCGGCGCGGTACCGGGCGGGTATTCCTTGTACATTCGGTCGAGAAGCGGAAGCTTCAGCTCGGCCGGATCGACCAGGGGGGCTTCATGACCGCGCGCTTCGAGCTGCGCGATCAAGTAACGCGCCGCCCGGATTCCGATGCGATCGCTGCGAACGCTGCCGAGGATAACGGGCACGGTGAGGGGCATGACGACCTCCGACTACGCCGATCATGCCAGCGACAGGCGCGTCACTCCAGGCTGCTTCAACCTGGAAATGATTCAGGCCTTCGAGCTCGTCAGTGCGGAAGCCGCGATGCCGACGGGGCCGCCCATGGCGTAGGCGGCGATCGCCTTCGTGACGTGCTGCAGGAGGGATTGCAGGCCGTCGCCCGTATCGCCGCCGGTCGAGGATCCGCCCGTGGCAGCACTGGTGTCCGCGGACGCGTCCGTCGCGTCGGTTGACGTTCCGGCCTGCCCGGCAGCGTCCGGCTCGGGCGGAGGGGCATGGTGTCCGTGATGATGATGGACCGGGGCCGAGCTCGTCGCGGCCTCGCCCGCATCCGTGGCGCCGGATGTCGACGTCGCGTTGTCCGCGTCCGACCCTGCCGTCACGCCGGTCTGCAAGCCCATCTGGCTGAAATCGGATTGCAGCTGGAGGAGTGACGCCATCAGGTCGCTGGACAGAGGCGGGCTCGTGGCGGCGCTGCTCGTCGGCGCGGTGGTGCTGGCGCCTGTACCCTGGGTGCTGCCGGTGTCCTGACTTGCCGTGCTGTAGCCGCTCGCGTCGATCGGCTGGATGCCGGCCGCACGCGCTTGCCGCAGGGCGCTGACGAGGTCGTGCCTCAGAGACGTTCCCGATACCGCGTTCACCGACATGCTCAGCCCTCGAACCGTTGCTGCGATTCTGTCAGGCATGTTGCGTTCCAGAAATTTGCTTTTGATTTCAGGCCCGTATCCAACCGCCAGGGCGGCAGAATCGGCAGCGCGGCAAATCCTGCCGGCCACGGAGACCCAACCGGCATCGACCCGACACGGTCGGGCCCACCGCGCGCGCGTCGGCGAACAAGGGCAGGTGGGCGAAGCAAGGGATCGGGGACCGGTTTCATGTCGGACCTGCCGGACGGCGTTCCGCCGGACACGAGGGTGCGCAGTCACCGCGATCCGTCGCTCCACAGCGATGAGCGCGGGTTCGATAGCAAGAACGTGCAGACCGAGCCGTATCAGGATTACGTGGGCAACTGGCAAACCGAGGCCGAAATCCATCCGGATGCGGACAGAAACACAAGCGGCCTTGCGCTGTGTGGCGGCGAGGCGCGATCCAGAGGCGGTGCCTTTGCACGACCCGTGCAGGGCCGACTCAGGATACTGGGTTCGCGTGCAGGCCGGGAAGGACGCTGTCCGCCCGCTTGGCCGCTCGCCGAACCGTCGCGTCGGACTTGCTCGCCTTAGCGCGGTACAACGCGGCATCGGCGGCGGCCATGAGCGGATCGAGTTCGAGCGAGCCCGGCGGCGCGGTCGCGAAACCGATGCTGGTCCCGACGCGGACCTCCCGACCCTGGATGAGATACGGTTCAGCGATTGCGAAATCGATGCGCTGGGCGAGATGCGCGGCCTCATCCGGCTGCAGAATCGGTCCCTGGACGATCACGAACTCATCGCCTCCGACCCGGGCGACCGCCGCCTTGGCCGGTACGACGGCCCGCAGCCGATCCGCGATCGCCTGGAGGAGCTCATCGCCGGCCGCGTGTCCATACTGATCGTTGACCGGCTTGAAACCGTCCAGATCCAGGCAATGCACGGCGATCGCGTTCCCGCCCGCCTCAGCAAGCACGCCGCGGAACGCCTCGCGCAGACCCAGGCGGTTCAGCAGACGCGTCAGCGGGTCGTTCTTCGCCAGCGTCGCCATGTCGTGCCGCAGGATGATCTGCCGCCGCGTGTTCAAATAGAGGTACCGGATCGTTTCGAGCCCGCCGCACAGGAAAACGGTAAAGACCGTCGCGATCGCGATGCTGGTCGAATCGCCCCGGGCGGCCGATGCCAGGATGGCGGGCACGGTTGCGATGCAGATGGCGATCCCCGCGATCCGGGGCCTGAACGCGGTGCGCGTCACCGCCCCTGAACAGTACCCGAACACGAGGCCGGTCACGAGGACCGGGAGCGCGGGGTCGGCGGCGAGGAACCCGCACGCTGCAACGCAGCCAATCTGCAACGCGAACCCGAAGGTGAACGCGGCGTTCACGATCTCCCACCGGGCGGCGCGCTGGCGGTCCCACGGGCGATCCCGCAGGGCGCGCTGATGACGCCGTTTGACCAGGCACTTCGAAGCGCCGATCAGCGTGCCGGTTGCGGCAATGACCCACAAGACCGGAGACTGGGCTTTGAACGCGACGAAGCTTGCAACGCCGCAATAACTTGCCGCCATGATGGCGGCCGGAAACAGACCTGTCGCGAGTTCATCGACGAGGGCGATGAACAAGCTGTCTGTTTCGGACTCATAACCGAATCGGCGCGACATCGCCTGTTTATCGCGCTTCTACCGCAAAGATTGAAGCCGTCATCGCCAGCGGATCGGCTCACATCGTCGACCGGGCACGGCGTTCCCCCTCAGGCCGCCGGCTGTCCGATCCCCTGATTCACGGGGCCCAGCCTCATGCGGCCGCGAACCCAGGCGTGACGCGCTCGGTTGATCGGCCGGTCCCACAGCATCCAGATGGCGACGCTGACGATGAAGACCACGCCGAGCGCCAGGAGGGCGTAGGGTAGCCGCTGCAGCGGCGGAAGTTCGCCAAAGTTGTTGTGGACGAAGATGAAGGCCGGCCAGTGCATCAGATACACGATATAGGACAGATCACCGAAAGCCCTATCCAGCTTGGACGACTTCACGTGAACTGTCGATAGCGCGAGCGGAACCGCCGCCAACGCAAGAACCAAGTTGAAGACCGGATTGTAGACAAAATTGGCGCCCGCATTGCTCCCGCCCAGGATCATGTCGCGCAGCGCAGGCACGCTCAGGCCCAGGCCCAGCATTCCGACGGTGAGCCCGGCCGAAGCTAGGGTCAGGGCCCGCGGGGGAACCCATCGCGACCGGGCCGCAGCAGCGCCGATCATGAACAAGACCAGGATCTGTGGAAGCGGTTCCGTCATCACGGCGCCGCTTCTATAATACAAAATCGCGACGGAGATCGCCGACCAGCAAACCAGACCACCGACCGCAATGCGGCGATCGACTTTGTGGAAGAGCAGAAAGAGAAGTGGGAACAAGATGTAAAACTGAAGTTCGATGTCGAGCGACCAGGCCGGAACGATCGGCAGTTGCGACAGATTTCTGTAGCCGATCACGAAGAGACTGGATGCGATCGCTGCGAATTCGGTGGGAATGAGACGGGGATACAGCGCGAACGTAATGGCCGAACACAGGAGGAACGTCGGGACGATACGCCAGAATCTTGATGTCAGGAATGTAAAATATTTATTTCGCGTGTAGGAGTATTGCTTCTCCCACATTACGTAAATCCAGTAGCCGCTTAGTACGAAGAACAAGCATACAGCAGCGTCGCCGAGGCTCAGCCGGCTGAAATGCTGCACCACGACCACGAGGGCAAGGCACAAGCGGAAGAAACCTGGAAATAACAACGTGCGACTCTTCCGCTTCGGGGATTAGTGTCTATAATGTGGGACCTATGGTCTATATGATATGAAATGATAATACAGTCCAATTCGCTGGTGTAATCTACCGACTGGCACATTGGTACCGTCGCCCATCCGTTCACGGGGCGGCATGAAGCGGCTGGGCTGAGGTGGAGGTCGCTGGGCGAACAGTCCTGCGGAACGCGAGGGCGGGCGAGTGCGTGTGGCACGCCCAAGCCCTACGCTTCAGGGCCGCCAATCCATCAGGATGTCGGCGCCCTGATCTACGTCGCGCGGATCCGCAGCATGAGCGAAATCTGCTGCCAACGACATCGCTTGAGTGTTTGGAAGTTCAGTGGCTCCCCGAGCAGGACTCGAACCTGCGACAAGGCGATTAACAGTCGCCTGCTCTACCAACTGAGCTATCGGGGATCACGGTCGCGTCTCTACACACCGCAGCTGTCGGACGCAAGGGGTTTGATGACGATCCGTGCATGCACGTCGGCATTCTGCGTCGCCGCACGGCCAAACCGACCTCGGAGTGTACACGCCTCGCCAGCCCTGCGTGCGTATGGTGCCGGCAGCCTCCCGCATGGGACTGACGCCACAAACCCAAGGCGCCCCGTGGCTTGGTTCCAAGATTCACCCCCCCCGGTGGGTCGACTGTCTTCGCATCGTCCAAGCCGCCGCCCGCATCGTTCGCCGAATTGAGCGACTATGCAGAGTTCGCGACCGCAAGTTTGGGTAGCGCAGAGTGATGCAATCACATCACACGATAATATGTTGGTCTTGATGCAAATGATTTAAAATACATCTCCTGCATGTACGCCTGATGACCATGATGAAACAATTTTTTCTGTCTTTGCCGGCTATGATCGACTGTGTTGTCGTCTGAAATACGTTATGGCTCCCCTGATTCAGCCCTCCAGCGGAAGCGGCCTAGCCTCAATGCGTATATCCCTCGGCCTCAAGCTCTCGGTCGTCGTCGGTCTCCTGGCCGTCGTTGGCGTCGGGATCGCGCTGTTCGCCCTTCGCCAGTCCGCTCTGGAGCAGGAGCGCGCTGCCGAAACCGACAAGATCTGGAATGCCGGGCTTCAGGCCGGCGCGCTTGGGCAGGCGATCGAGCATGCCGTGGTCCAGGCGACGGCGCTCTTCACGTCGGAGGACGTGACAGAGGCCCGGACACGCTTGTCCGCGCTCCATGAGGCCCTGGCCACCGTCGAGCAGGTGCGCGTGCCGTTCCTCGCTGCGATGGAAGATCAGCTTCCGGAGGATCGCCGCAGGCGCTTCGATCTGTTCGTCAAGGAATTCATCGCCTATCAGAATGACACCGCCGAGCTGGGCCTCACCGTCTCGCCCAGGGCCGCCCTCATTCAGGCGACCGACGAGGCGACGGTGAAGAACCGCGAGCACATGGTCGCCGAAATCGGCCTCCTGGGACGCGAGGTGCTGAACCGCCTTAATGCCCGCCGCGCCGCGGATGCCGCGGACCGACGGCAGGCGCGGATCACGCTGATCTCCGTGCCCGCGCTGGCCCTCGCCATGGGGCTGCTTGCCGCGATCGGGATCATCGTCACGCAGGTCCGGCATCCCCTGCACCGGCTGAAGGCCAGCATGACGGCGCTCGCGGCCAACGACCTGGAGCCTGCGATCCCGTTCACGCATCGCCGTGACGAGATCGGAGAGATGGCCGGGTCGATCGCCGCCTTCCAGAAAGCGCTGATCGAGAAGAGTAAACTCGACGCCGAGGCCCAAATCCGGCGCGATCGCGACCGCTGCCGGGCTGAGACATTGGCGGCGGCAACGCACGACTTCGAGGTCGAGACGCGGCGTGCGGTCGCCGATCTCGCGGGATCGGTCGAGGCGATGCAGGCGGCGGCCGATACGCTCTCGGGCAACGCCGGCGCCGTGGCGGCCCAGTCGACCGTGGTGGCGGACACCTCCAGCCAGACGGCTGGCATCGTCGACAGTATCGCAAGCGCGGCCGAGGAGCTCTCGGCCTCGGCCCGCGAGATCGAGGGGCGGGTCCGGAACACCAGCGAGATCGCATCGACGGCGCTGGCCGATACACGGGGTCTTGAGGAGACGGTCCGCTCGCTGTCCCAGGCTGCTGAGGAGATCGGCGCGGTCGTGACCCTGATCCGTGATGTTGCCGAGCAGACCAACCTGCTGGCACTCAACGCCACCATCGAGGCCGCCCGCGCGGGCGCCGCCGGTCGCGGCTTCGCGGTGGTCGCCGCGGAGGTCAAGGCGCTCGCCGGCCAGACCGCACTCGCCACCGACCGCATCACCGGCCAGGTCGGATCGATCCAGGGCGCCGCCGATCGGACGTCCAGCGCCATTGAGGCGATCGCGCAGACGATCGCCAGCATGAGCCTGATCGCATCCGAGGTCGCGGAAGCGACCGATCAACAGGGCAATGCCAGCCAGGAAATCGCGCGCGCCATCTTCAACGCGGCCGCTGACGCGCGAAGGGTGTCCGAGAGCGTCGCCGGCGTCCGGGCCGCCGCAGCCTCCAACGACGTCCAGGCCCGCCAGGTGCGCGGCAGCGCCGCGCGGGTGAACACCGGCACGCACAACCTGCAGCAGGCAATCGAGACCTATATGCTTCAGGTTTACGGCGCCTGACACCGCGGCCCAGAAAGCGGCGACGGGCGTTCGGGACAATTGGAAAGGAGAGCCGCAACCCCCATGCCGGTCACGGTGTCCGGTCCAAGGCCGACAACCATACGGCCCGCGATGGCGCAGGCCGCGGATGAGAATCGTTGTCGGATAGGAAGATGGAGGCCTCGCCCGGAATCGAACCGGGGTGCAAGGATTTGCAGTCCTCTGCGTAACCACTCCGCCACGAGGCCGTACCGACGGCGCGCAGGCGCCGTACGGAGCTTGGCGGACAGCTCCGGGTGCGCGTCTCTAGCAGAGGTCGGCGGTCGCAGGCAACGGCTTCGACGCGGTCGTTCCGAAGGATCGTCTCAGCTCTGCCAAACCCGCGGCATCGGCAAGCCGCGATAGAGTGTGAGAAAGCGGGCTGTCAGCGTCCGCAGGGGACCGACGCCGCGCGCGAGGGCGCGCACCACGACATGCCCGTTCCAGGCGCTCGCCGCGGCCTCGATCCCGGACTGATCGCTGTCTGCCAAGAGCGCACGCGCTTCATCAAGGCGAGCCTCGGCCCCGTCGGAGACGTCGAGCAGCGTCGCGCAGGCGCACGCGCCACCGCCGATCCCCGGGCGGGCCAGGAGGTTGCTGATCGGACCCTCGAGCAGGAGGTTGTCGGCGTAGACGAGCCGGCCGGCCCGGCGCACGCGCCACGAATCGTGGAAAAGACCGGTGGTGATCCGCTCATTCCGGGCGGCGCGACCGAAGGCGACGATCTCTACGGCGAGCAGGGACGCTCCGAGGGCGAGATCGGCCTCGAAAGACCGGCGGATTCTGGCCTGATCGAACAGGATCGTCTCTTGCGGCAGCCAAGCGAGCCGAGCCCCCGCCCCCAGGCCCAAGCGGTTTTCGATATGGCTCACCGGTCCGTCCGAGCGGTAAATCTTCTCGGCCGCCGTCGTGGTGAGCACGAGATCGGCCGCCGGTTCGAGGTCCAGCCCGATCGAGAAGGTATCGCCGCACGCCACACCGCCGGCCGTGTTCACGAGCACGGCTTCCAGGGCGCCCTCCCCCCGCGGGAATCGCAGGCGTGCGGGACCCGCCTCCGACAGGTCGAGGATTCGCGTCTGGCCACGCGTGCCTGCCGGTCCGGCCCGAAGGTGGACGCGGCCGTTCGAGCGCTGGCGTGCCGGCGCAGTCCCGACAGCCCGGCCCGCATCCGGGAGAGGATTGTGCATCACATGCGCTCTGCCGGGTCGCTGGGCACTGCCTCGATCGGCACGGTCGGGCGATCGAGGATGCGGCGCCCGAACAGGCTCGCGGCTAACTCGACCAGCACCTTGGCGCTGCGGCCGCGCTCGTCGAGGAACGGGTTGAGCTCCACGATGTCCAGCGAGCGCACGAGGCCGGAATCGTGCAGCATCTCCATGATCAAGTGGGCTTCCCGGAACGTGGCGCCGCCCGGCACCGTCGTGCCGACACCCGGGGCGATGGCGGGATCGAGGAAATCGATATCGAAGCTGACGTGGAGGTGCGCGCCCTGTTCCGCGACCTGCGCAAGGATCCTTCGCAAGGGCGCGACAACGCCGAACTCGTCGATCGTGCGCATGTCGGTGACGCCGACGCGCCGGGCCGTGACCAAGGCTCGCTCGCCGGCATCGATGGAGCGCAGGCCGAACAGATGGACGTTGCTGGGGCTGAGCGCGGCCGGGGCCGGTTCGGTGAACAGGGGCGGGAAGCCCGCCTCGCCGCATAAAGCCGCGAGCGGCATGCCGTGGACGTTGCCGGAGGGTGAGGTCTCCGGCGTGTTGAAGTCGGCATGGGCATCGAGCCAAAGCACGAAGAGCGGCCGGCCCCGGCGGGCGCAGTGACGCATGACGCCGTCGATCGATCCGAGGGAGAGGCTGTGGTCGCCGCCTGCGGTCAGGGGCACCGCCCCCTGGTCGAGCGCGTCCTCGACGGCGCGCGACAGGGCACGCGTCCAGGCGGCTACGGCGGCGAGACCACGCCCTCCGACCGGCCCATCGGGCGCGATATCGCCGTGATCGGTGACCGAACAGCCGAGATCGGACAGGGCGCGGGCAAGGCCGGCGGTGCGCAGGGCAGCCGGTCCCATCACTGCGCCGGCCTCGCTGGTCCCAACCTCGATCGGCGCGCCGATCAGCGCAATGCGGCGATCCCCGCCGGAGCTGGCCTCGCTGGTCATCCCGTCTCCTTCAGGTCTCTGTACCCCTTTGCTCTAGCAGGCGGCGGGCCGCTCTTCGATGACGCATCGCGGACGCGACGGCGGAGCGGTCGGACATGGGGCTGGCCTAGGGTCTGGACTCGATCAGCACCAGAAGGCGATGACGGCGGCGAGGGCGACGGCGGAGGCATAGTTGCGGGCGAGCTTGTCGTAT
>NZ_JALNUM010000056.1:0-39731 GCF_026540795.1 Methylobacterium sp. GC_Met_2 | reverse complement strand
GGGCCTTCCAGCGTCGAAGCCACCACTGGGCGAACGTGGCGCACGGCCGTGATGGTGCGCTCCGACCGGAGGGCGCCATGCGTTGGTCTCGCAGTGGGCGAAAGCAGGCGGCTGGAGTCCGCCGCGGCGGAGCGGCGCCCCGCATCGCGTTGCGCGACCTGAGCAGGGTTCGTTGCGACGGTCCTGGCGGTGGTGGGGTTCTCCCACGCCCGGGGGGCGGGGCCCGGTTCTACGGGAGATCCGGAACCCGTTGCGAGACGCACCAAGTCCGGGGACCGAACTGCGGTAACAAGCGGTATGGTCGAGCCGCCCGCGACGAAGGCAAGTCCCAACGCCACCAGGGCCTTCGCGTTTGGCACCATCACCGAAGCCGCTAACGTATATCCGGGAACGCCCCCAACAGAGATGTTGCGAGGAGCGTTCCATGGAACGTGAGTCATGGGGGCCGGCGCTCCCTCCTGCCGAAGAGCGAGATGCGCAACGAGCGCGGACGGCGCCCTATCCGTCCCGTGAGATTGGATGCGTCCGGTCAGCGCGACCTATGAGCAAACCGGGTGAATCGCCATACGCCTGCGCAAGTAGGGGAGCGCCTCGTTCGCGAAGCGGTACCGCTGCGCAACGTCACCGGCCCGGGCGTACCGTCGAGCAGAGGTGAGTCATCCCGAACGTCATCCGTCGGCGTGGCGATGGCATCACCCCCTCCGTTCAGGACGATGCGATCGGGTTGTGTGCGCTCGACGCCGTCCGACTCCGACGTGTTTCAAGAATAATTCGCGTGCGGCAGTTTCGCGCTCAAACGTTAATCGTCCATTCATCTGAGGATCTTGGGTCTATATCGCGTGCACTCAAGAAAATTTATGTGGCGACCGCTTCATAGTCTTCAGCGAGCACTTACATCTCTCTCGCGGCGGTGATGCCGCGGAGGGAAGAATACCATGATGAAGCGTGTCGCAGTGGCCGCCTTAGCGGCGAGTGCCCTTCTGGCCGCCGGTCAGGCGGCTGAGGCGAAGGGCTGCATCAAGGGCGCCATCGTCGGCGGCATCGCCGGTCATTATGCGGGGCACGGCGTTCTCGGCGCTATCGGCGGCTGTGCCGCTGGGCGAGCCCTGGCCAATCGCCAAGCCGAGAGGCAGCAGGCACCCTCCGTGAACACCGCTGGCGCGGTGCGCCCTGCCCAGGGCGCCGGGGGTTACGTCAGCTACTGATTTGGGGGCGGCGTCGCGCAGTTGCGCGGCGCCGCCCAATGGCATCAGGATCGTATGACCGCGATGCCACGGCAGCACGACCTCTGCCCGCAATGGCGCCGTTGGGTTACCGCCCGCACGCAGTCCCTATAGTCCCGTCCTGCGATCGCGGCTGCGTGGCGGGCTGACGGATCGGTTCTGGGATGGAGCTGTGCAGATGCCGATCAGCAGGAGGGACCTCGTAGACGCGGGCTCGCCGGAGGCACTCGTCAAACGCATCCTGCAAGCCGAGCCGAACCTTCCGGTCCCCGTGCCGATCGAAGACCTGTGCGCGCGACTCGGCATCCTCCGGATCGAAAGCCTCGACATCGACGAATTCGAGGGTGGCCTCGTGACCGACGCGAAGCGGTCCGAAGGCACCATCCTCGCCAAGCGCAGGGGCGAACCGCGTCGCCGCTTCACCATTGCACACGAACTCGCCCACTTCCTGATGACGCACCACGTTCCGGATCAGCCCGGCCGATTCCTATGCAAGAGCTCTGACCTGCTTCGGCTCACAGCAAAGGAGGGTGACCAGCGGCAACGCAGGGAGGTCGAGGCCAACCGCTTCGCCAGTCTCATGCTGATGCCCCCGCATCTGCTGCGGGACGCCATGGCGGCGTTTCGTGAGCCCGATCTGCAGCACGTTCTTGTGCTCGCGCGCGATTTCGCGGTCAGCAAGGAGGCGGCGGCTCGGGCCTACGTGCAATATCATTCGGAGAAGATTGCCATCGTCGTGGCTGGCAACGGTCGGGTGCAGCGGTGCTACCGCAGCCTCAACTTTCCGGCCGTCATCGCCGCGGTCGGCGACCCGGTCCCGACAGGTTCGCTCTATCACAGTGGTCCATACCTGCCGAACATCGCGAGCGACATCGCCGCGTGCAGTTCCGATCTCTGGATCGACGTGAAGCGCGACCTGCACGCACCGGCCCTCTACGAGCAGGTGTACCGTCAGCAGAATAGCTTTGCGATGATCCTGCTGCGTCTGGAGGCCGTGCCTGAGGAGAGCGCGGAGGAGCGCAGGCTCAATGAGGGCTGGCGTCACCGTTTCCACGCGGGGCGACGGTAAGACAAGAATCTGCTCTGATGGAATAGCCCCGACGGCCATAGCTGCGACTTGGTCAGACCGGGCCGTGCGGCCGTCCGGTTGCTGATCCGGTTTGCACCATAGGTCGGCAAAAACGCAATGAGGGTCGTGAATGGCGGGAACTGACGAGTACCCTCGGCTACACCTTAATCAGGCGACGGCAGAGGAAGGGGCCCTCGACGGTGTCGGTGACGCCGAGGACGCCGAACTGCACGCTAACGGTACCGCGCCTGCGACGTCTCCTGCCGTGTCGTTGATGATTACGAACCGCCAGCGGGCGGCGCTTCGTGAGCTTGGCTTTTCCGAAGAATCCCTTCGGCAGATGACGCCCGCCGAGGCGCATGAAAAACTTGGATTGGCCTAGCTGCCGTCGCCTCAACGCGAATTAGGCATCTTGAGGTTTCTGCCAAACCTCATCGATGAAGCGCCGCACGCTCATCATCTGAGCACCCTTGGCTGCCCAAAACTGCCAAACGCCGCGCGCTGATAGCTTGGGGATGGTCGCGCTAGAGCTGGCGATAATGCGAAGTCGGCCCTGGATTTTGTTCCTGATTTGTTCTAAATCACCTCACGGATCGAGCCCCTGTTCAACCCTCGGTTACTCCGAGCCGCCCCGTGTCATGGCCGATACCGAAATTCCGCCCCTCAGCCCCGACGACGCCAAGCTGATCCGCAATGAGCGGGCGAAGCTGACCGCGATGTGGGTCAACGGCGTCGCTGTCGCCTCCGTGGCTGTGGGCGGCATCTCTCCGTCCGTAGCGATCTTCTCGGGCACCGCTAGTGCGCTTACGGCAAGCGCTCTTCTGGTTGGTTGGAGTCTCCTGGCGGGTATACTACATCTAGTAGCCAGACGCCTGCTCGGAGCCCTGCGCGCGTGAGCCTGACGCTCGCACAGATGGTTGTTCTTTTTCTCGGCCCGCTCGTCCTGGCGACGATGGTCGGCGTTGTCCTATGGCTGACGCATGAGAAGGAGACCGACCGTCTCAAGCGGGCTGAAATCGAGCGTGCGATGTGGCTCAAATATCAAGCCGAACGTAAAGCGGCTGGAGAATAGCCGCTCTGTTCGTTTGATAAGCCGCTGCCGGAGACCATTGAACCATTCCTGATTTCGCGATCGCGAAGCGCTTAACACGCGCCATGTCGCGCTTGTGCTCCCCACTCCATCTCGAGCGTCTTTGCGGACCGATATCCCACCAACCAAACAGGATCCTCCCATGGCCGGCCTCAAGGACAAGCGTGGCTTCATCGACAAGGACAGACTCGATCTGTCAGAGCGCAAGGCCGTCGAGTTCTGGATGAAGCGCTGGGGTGTCACGCAGGACCAGCTGACGGCGGCGCATCGCAAGGTTGGCCGCATGACGAAGGACATCGCGGCCGAGCTGGGCAAGAAGCGTTAGGCGCGCGTTCGCGCTAAGCGGGCGTCTTGTGAGGACGTTGTCGACGGTGAGGTCACCGCACCCTGATCGTGTTCGAACCAGGGCCGCGGCGCGCCACGACGGCGACACACTGGATCGAGGCTCCGCGCCATCATCGCCTGATCCGGAGTATCGCACTATCCCTGACTGTGCTGACGCTCGATTAAATGTTCTCGGCGTACCCCCAGGACAGCCTCACGGCTTTCGCGGGGGTTGCGTCGTGCTGCAGAGGAACATGTCGAACACATAGAGCGAGGCACGCCGCCAACAGGCGCTGACCGAGATCGCTCTCCTCGATACGCCGCCAGAGCGCGAGTTCGACGCGCTCGCCAAGCTCGCGCAATCCATGCTCGGCACAGGCATGTCGTCGATCACGCTGATCGACCCGGAGCGCCAGGGGTTCAAGGCACGTTGTGGCCTCTTGGCGGCTGAGACCCCACGCGCCCAGGCGTTCTGCCCCATCGTATTCGAGACTGAGGCTCCGCTGATTGTGCCGGATGCCAAGCTCGACCCTCGCTTCGGGGCCGGTCCCTTCGTAACAAAGGCCCCGAACATCCGCTACTATGCGGGCGTGCCGATTCGCGGCCGGCAATCCGATGGCGTCAAAACCACCATCGGCACGCTCTGCGTCCGCGATGAACAGTCCCGCACGCCGACGCCGACAGACTTAAAGGTGCTCTCAGAGCTGGCCTGCATCGCAGAAGCCCTGATCGAAGCGCGCGCAGTGGCCGTTCGCGCAGCCGAGGCTGCCGAAGAGCGCCGCATAGCCGTCGAGGGCTTGGAGCGTGAGCGCCGCCAGTTCAAGCAAGCAGAGCGCATGGCCAACATGGGCTCATACCGCTACGATATTGAAACACAGACAACCTCATGGTCGGACGGCGTGTTCGTCATTCATGAACTGCCCATCAGCGCCGGTGTGCCGGTTGGCGAGATCATGAACTTCTCTCCCGATCCGGATCGCACCCGCTTCCGTGCGGCAGTCGAGCGCGTTCTGAACACGGGCGAGCCCTTCGAGATGGACGCCGACTTCGTGACAGCTCAGGGCAATGCCCGGCGGGTGCGGCGCTCCTGCGACATCGAGATGGCCGAGGGTAAGCCCGCTGCTCTCATCGGCTTGATCCCGGACATCACCGAACGGCACGGCTTGGAGGAGCGTCTTCGCCATCAGGCTTGCACCGATGACCTGACACAACTCGCGAATCGCGCCGAGTTCAACCGGGTGCTCGACGCGCGGCTGCATGAGGCGCGGACTTCCGACATCGACGTGGCTGTCCTCCTGATCGACCTCGATAGCTTCAAGGGCGTGAACGATCGCCTCGGGCATGCGACCGGCGACGACGTTCTGCCTCGCGTCGCCGAGCGGTTGCGCGCGCCCCGCTCCGCCGGGTGCTTTCTGGCGCCGCTGGGGGCGACGAGTTCGCAATCGTGATAGCGGCCGGATGCGACGGCGCGCGCTTGGATGCAATGGTGCAGAGCCTCTTGCACGATCTTGAAATGGTCGTGGAGGGGCAGGGTCAGATCGCGGGCTTGACGGGAACGATCGGCCTCGCGTGGTCCCGAGAGGCCAGACACGTTCGCGACGTGCTCTTGCACCACGCTGATGCGGCGCTCTACACCGCAAAGCGTGCGCAGAAGGGAACGGCTCAAAGCTACGCGGCTGAGGCGGATGGGCCGACAACGCGGGCTCGCGGGGTGTCGGCTGTCGGGATGGCCCCTGGACAAGGTTTATGACTTTGGTGGATCGCTGCTTGGCATCATGCAGACGGGGAGCGATAGGCACGGTCTGTAGGTGCCATCAAAGCGATCGCATCAAGAAACGTCTCTTCCGGCAAGGTTCGCCGTCAGTAGGAACTGCGGCCCATAGGGCTGCTGCTCCGTCTGTAACCTACGGCGCTCCCGCTATGCCGCTCGAGCGACCCAAGTAAAACAATCTGGTTCTACCAGTATTGATGTAACATATCAAAAATTCTATTTGCCCACCCTGGTGGTGATGGATGATGCGTTTCGTAGCGGACGACCTTCTTGGCAATTGCCATAGCGGCTTCTTTTTCCTTATCAGAAGCCCGGAATGTTTGAATTGACGGATTACTTATATTGGAAGATTCATTGGCTATCCTGCTGGAGCTTGACGATATTTCCCGCTGCGGAGAGTTTGTTGATGCTGTGGTACTGATCGTTGTGTTTGGAGCGTCTTGTGAAACGAGTGCGGCTTTAGAAGAGATCGGATTTGGCACGCCTGCGGGACTTTGACCAAATGCGCTTGCCGCGTCAGTGCTCTGATTATGAGAATTGGTTGTAGCCAAAGAGGAATTGGCTGAACCGCTTGGGCCGAATACCGGTGCTGGCTGCACGTTCGTCGCCGCGCTGACGCCGCCGTTTTCAGGAGCTGGATTGGATGCAACGGGGACCGCGCTCGGTGCGCTGCTGGCTGTTCCCCCGGTTGTCACGGTGCTTTCGGGATTTGTGGTTCCGGTTATGATTGCGGGGTCTGCGGCGTTCTCTCTCGCGCCGATCCCCGATGGGCCCGCGGGAGCCCCATGCGTGCTGTCGGTGACAGGCTGTATGGATGCGATGCTCGGTTGCTCCAGGGAAGCTGTCTGGTCGTTGACGGGGTTAGCCGAAACTGTTGAGCCGCCGTTCTCGGATGCAGTGCCTGACGCGCTCGACGAGCCGGACGTACTCGAAGATGCTGTCCTTGGAGTGTTGGCCATACCCACAGCGGGCGTAGCCGAATCGGTGCCGGTCGTAGATACCGTCACTTGACTGGTCTGAGAGTTCGCGACCGCCGGCTGATCAGATGCCGCCGAGCCCGTCACCGAAGTGCTCGTGGAGTTGGCGGCCGGCGGTTGCGCAGCTGTGGTCGAGCCTGCCACGGCAGGACGAGCGATGCTCGCCGAGTTGGTGGTGCCCTCGGCCGTTCCGGCAGTTCCTGAGGTCGAGCCGTCCGCACGCGTCTCTATCGGGGTGCTTGCAGACGAATTGTCAGCGCTCGAATTCGCTGATGAGGACGGTGCAGCCGAACTCGCATTCGCTGACGTAGCCGTGGTGGACACTCCTCCGATCGAGCTGGGAGCGCTCGTCGTCGCAGTCGTTGACTCGCTCAGACCGCTTGCTGTTGCCGCGTTTCCGTCACCCGTCGATGTCGCGCTCCCGCCGCCGACTGATGTTTCGGAATTGTTGGTCACCAGCTGAACTAGATTACGAATGGCACCCATATCGGTTCGAAGATTATCGACTTGCTGCTGGCTAACCCCGCTCTCCAGAGAGGCCAGATTGACGCTTTTCGCGTCCGTCGTATCCGAGACGTAGCCACCGTAGGTCTGATAAGCCTTCGCGAGCGCCATGCCCTCCGGCGTCGAAATCCCTGCCTTGCTGAGATCGACGTCTTTCGGAATTGCAAACAGCGATCCCATGGGAACTGTGCCCGAATAGACCGAGGCGCCCCCAGGATCCGCAGAGTGTGCGGGCCACACATACTGCTGCGATGGATCGCTGGACGCCTTCAGCATGGTGTAGGGAAGTTCTAACGCAACGCCGTGGTCTATATTGAGCGTGTTGAGGTCTTGTTGCGTGATCAATCCAGCCAGCAGCGAGGTACCGCCAGAGCGAGTCCCATCGTGCTCTCCAGGGAGGCTGATGCCCGATCCGTCGAGAGAATTTTCAACGATATAGGCTGCATGATAGCTGCCGTCGGAGGCTTTCGAGCCGCCCCAGGTTTCGATGAAATGCAGACCATCCACGGATTTCAGGATGGCATTGCCCTCACTCACCAGTTGGAGATCCGACGGTGTTTGTGTTTGGAAAGATCCGCTTCCCGAGGAGCCGTATTGCCAAGTCGCGTTTGGCTCATGGGAGGTGTATGACCAAGTCGCAAGCGGATCAGTGCTTTTGGCCTGATAAATCGTAACAGCGTTATCGTAGACCCACGTTACTGTTCCGGGCCCATGTTCGACGGCGGCAGTTTCCGTATCGGTTCTGGACTGAAACTGGGCCCCCGTTCCGATCGGCGTATTCCATGGGCTCGAAGAGCTGAATGGTCTATCCATTAGCTATGACCTTTCTAGTCAGACATATTGACTTCAAATCTCCCCGAGCTTCAACGATTTAAGCTCGAAGCAACAGAACGCACCTTTTTGACCGAGAACAGGGCTTAGGTTGATTATTATTAATATACTGCGGTATTAAACACATAGTCAACCGAATTTTTATTTTCAAAGCTATATTTGGTCGCGTACGCAGCCGACGGGCAAATAGCTGAATACTTATGCTGGTACTTGTAGTGATAGCAACGCGCCAACTGTTATAAAATTGCGGAGGCATCCACGAGCTCAAAACGGATCGGTCATTCAAACGCGCTGGAAATCGATCCTAATATTTCGTCACATCTGTCATATTGCCTATTTTATTCGCAATGCGCCAAGCAGTGAGCATATTTAGGCGCGAATTCCTGACTGTTAACACTGTGGAAACGTTACTTAAGTGGTTGTGCTTCTGTCAAGCTCTTGTAACCGAAACGGGTGCGTGCGCTCCAGCTACGCTGATTCCAGCCGCGCTCGGCAGGGCTGCGACCGTAATCACATATCGCAGCAGGGTCAGGCGATTGACGATGCAGAGGCATCGCGATGATCGAACGCCGTGGCTAAAGACATCCCTAGTGCTCTGACGCATTCACTTCGTTCATGCGAGTGAGCACTAGTTCTTTGGTTTTGCATCGATTTCTCCAGGCTCGGCTGACGCCTCCGTCTGGATCGATGCACTAGCGTCGACGAACTGCGCCGCTGATCCGAGGTCTCGGGGGACGAGATCGAAGCAGCAACCGGCGCCTATCACGCACAACGGCCAATCAAGTATTCTGGTGATCGCTCACAATAGGCGGGGCTCGGTGCACTTGGTCTCGCGATGCGATCCCGTCGGTCCGCCCGATGAGCCCATCTTAAGACATCTCTTCTTCTTTATTGTAAGCCGTGCGGTAACAAAACAAATTCGACGCTGCAAGCCCAGAAATGATCCTTCCGATGATATATATTTATACCGGCAACGCACTCATAGTCTTTCCCAATGCAGGACCAATGCAGGCTCGCGTGCTGTTCGTCGCGAACTCCCAGGCCGGGATACCGGGTGTTAGACCCTTTCACGAACCGGTAGCCGGCCGCCTTGGTGAAGGCGATGCGATCGGCATCGGCGGCCTCCACCGCACCCAAGCCAAGCATCAGAACGCGGCAGACATTCTTGCGCGGGGTCCCATTCTATGGGTGCACGCTGAAGAACTCTTGCACGCTCCAGCCGAGCCGATGCGCGTCGGCGCCGTTGCGCTCGATGAAGGGTAGGTCGTGCGCTCGGATCGCCGCCCACGTCGTCGTAGCGAGACATTTGCACGATGAGGTGTGCTCGGACAGGTGTTCGATCTGGCCCTGACTGGATGGGCGGGAGGTCTGACAGGCCGCTGCCGCACGGCTGAGTCATTGCCGAACCGCAGCTCAGCCGCTCGGCCCATTTCGATCTGCGAGACGGGCGAGCGTCACAGGGCCATACCAGGGCGGTGAGCTGCCAGTCCCGATCTGCGATATCGAGGGTGAAAAAGCCCCGCGTGGCTAAGCCGGCGGGGCTGAAGGAGTCCTTGGGAGGAGACGGTTACCCTACGGCGGCTCGGCTTGGTATACCAGCGCATCGGGCGCATGGCTGAGCTTCCGAAGCGCGGCTCGAAAAAAAACCGCCACGGCCGGGGCCGGGCGGTTTGAGGTGGTTCGTGCTGAGGACCAGATAGCCGGTCTACGCACAGGGTGGCGGGGAGGTTCCGGTCGGCCGGGCGGCGTCCCCTGCCGGTCCGAAGACCGGCATCGGCGAAGAGGGAGCAGTTCAGGCCAACGCCGTGCGCGAACGCCCGACGGCTACAACCGCCACGCCGTTCCGAACGCATGAGCATCATGAACCCATCCGCAGCGAACGAGCGCCAAGTATTATGGCAATAAATTGACGATGTACTTCTCCGCTATAATCACGATTACCATTAATTGGACGTTAATTTTGCAATTGCAAGAAAGCATTAAATCAGACATTGTTCCTCAATACTTAATTAGCCGAGTCTCAGGTCCCGATGCGACGGGTCTTTCCATCATCGGTGAGCAAGCACAATGGACGCGGTCGAGCGCGAGCTGGTCGGCTTTAGCGAAATGAATATGGCCGGAACCAAACAGACGTCCATGATGCGCGAATCATGGTGCGGCAGCGAGACATAACCTCAACAAAACGCAAATGTAATGTTAGGGGGAGGGGAGGGCGCTACAACAAACGCATGCGCCCTCCCCGATTGCCACTGTGCAATCCGCGGGCGCCCGCGCGGGTGTCGTATAAATCTTATTGTATTAATCGTATATAAAAGCCAATAAGTTAAATACTATTCTCCAAGTACGATAATTTTTATTATGTGAACACACGGTATTTGGGTCTGAAAAATTATCGCGCGGGCGTAACACCATGCGATGATGGCGACTGCGAAGTGGAGCAAATCCCGGGTGCTGTCCGGCTTCTGAGGCCAGCAGATTTTAGGACCGCGCGGAAGCGGTCGATGCATGCATGGCAGCACTTAACGACCCAGCACCGGGCTCGCTTACCCAGGTCTCGCTTCGCCTTGACTTCCTCGCAGCGCCGCCGCAGGCGCGGTACGAAACCGTACTGTGCCGCCATCCCGCGCGAGCCAGCTCAGGCGTAGCCTCCGTCGAGGCGCAGATACTGCGGCGCGAGGGCGCCCGGATCAGGTCGGGACACTTGAGACCGCTTCGAGCGTCTCGTGCAGCGGCAGGTGATCGTTGTTGTCGATGTTGGCGACCGCCAGCCCCACCGGCGCCTCGCGCCTTTCGACGAGCGCTAACCCAGATTGGTCGGTTGAGCCCAGTCTCCCAAACGCAGCGGCGCTCGCCCTGCGCTCCAACGAGAGATAGACGGGTTTGGCCAATGCCGATCAACACCTCGTCAGCCAGCAACCTCTTACGCCAGAACGCCGCGAATACCCCCGCTTTCGTCCACGCCTGGGGCCGGCGATGAGACGGCGACGAGGTGCAGATCCCGATCGCATGGCGCGCGTTCCACTGTCAGGCCGCGCGAAACAAGAAGACGATCGCGTCCATCGCCATACAGTCTGGAATGGGCGGGTTGTGGCATCTAAGGGGATGCGGCAGCCAGGGCGTAAAGCGGTTCCATCCGCCTCCCCACTTCGTCGGAGAGGCGCCAGCCGTCGTCCGCTTTCGCTGAATGCCGCCCGTTCTGCTCTCGAGACTCGGCATCCATTACGGACGGAAATACCACGACTAACCGCCGACCAGGACCGGCTCCAAGGTCTCGATCTAGAGCCACGCTCTACACGATATGCGCTGTCGTGTTCAGGAGTTCTCCGTCAGATTCACGAGCAGCGGTGGTGTTCTGGCTCCAGAAGGCGCATAGCCTTACGATCCCTCCGCGCAATCCCGTGCCCTGGGCGACGAAGCGGAGACCAGCATGGCACGCGAATTCACGACCGGCAAAGCGCAGGCCGTTACGCCCGAGGACTTCAACGAGCGCGTGAAGCTACTTCTGGCCAACAAGCCCGAGGTTCTCAAGCCCGAGCCGAAGGCCAGAAATTTCAAGACCAACAGGCCGCAGCAGAAAGCTTGAGGTCCTGTCTCCGGCGGCGTCCGCCTGATTGCGGGCGCCGATCAAGTCCGCTCTGATCTGCTCCGAGACACGCGCCTTCGTAGAGCGAGGGTCACGCGATGCTCCTCAGCCGGCGCGCTGGGCACCACCGCGAGATGGACGCCGTTCACCGCGAAACACGACAACGAGACAGTAAGAGCACGCCGATCACGCGCGAAACACACGACCACACCGGCAGACGTACCGCACCACCGAGATCGGCCACGCCTCCGGATCGATCATGCGGCTCCTGCACGCAGTGTTGTCATGTCTTGGAGATCCAGGTTCTCGGCAAGCCCGCGGGAATCCTGTGCCGTCACAACACCGGGACAGGATGCGGTATCTACCCTGAGCGCCCGGAGGTCTGCGCCCGGTGGTATTGCCTCTGGCGCCGGATCGAAGCGCTGCCAGCCGCGCTGAGGCCAGATCGATCAGGCGTGATATTCTCGTTGGAGAGCCGCCCCCCCGTCGTGGATGCTTCCGAGGCAGCCTGCATCGTGGGCCGCGCCGTGGACGGGGTTCAAGCCTTCGACCGATGGGACGTAGCCGAGGCGTTCGCGATGTTCGTTCGTGAGGGATCGCTACCGGTCTGGAAGGTTTCGGACGGCAATGCCACCCTGGTCAACCCTGGCCTCGACACCGCTCGCCGGTGACATCAGCGGCGAGCGGTGTCGAGGCGCTTCGTCACCATCTGCGGCGCGAGGCGATACGCAACGCGGCTCGCAACGCGGATGGGAGATCCGATCGGACCAAGCGGGATGAGGCGCACGCCCCATCCCGGCAGTCGAAGGCTCAGGCGCTCTTCAGATTGGCGGCGCTCTCCTTGCCGCTACGCCGGTCAGCCTCGACGTCGTAGTCGATCTTCTGACCCTCGATCAGATTGCGCATCCCGGCGCGCTCCACAGCAGAGATGTGGACGAACACGTCCTTGCCCCCGTCGTCCGGCTGGATGAAGCCGTAGCCCTTGGTCTCGTTGAACCACTTAACAGTACCGGTAGCCATAGCGGTAACCCTAGTCGCCAGCACGCCAACGCGGCGTGCCGTTCCGTTCGAACCACCTACGGCGGCTGACCGTTCCATGCAATGCTCAGATCGGTTCACCCATAGCGGATGACCGCAAGCGCCTTGACAGGGTTGCCGACGTTCGTCCCGGTTGCCGCATCATCGCAGCTATCTTTGCGGCGCGCAGAGGCGCAGGATGTCGAGGTTGCGGATCTCGTGCCTCGATCTCGAGCCGCTTCGAACTCGTGGTCTCGACGGTAGCGAACGGGCACGCGAATGGCAGATGTCGTTAGCTTTCCAGCCGGTCGCCGTTCGTCCTGCGCGCTCACACCTTACCGGGCCTACCGGTTCGCGCCGGATGGCAGCGTCAGCTCGACCATACCAATCGAGGCCGCCACTGACGCGGAAGCGGTGGAATGCGCCTTTCATCTGAGCGACGGAGACCGCGTCGAACTTTGGTCCCGTGCACGCTTCGTCGCCCACGTGGGACCGCACGACGGCCTTATCGCGACCTCGATCGCATTGGTCGAAGAGGATCCGTCGCCCGATCCGTGAGCGCGGTGTTTTGCCGGCGCGGCTGAAGACGGTCCGCGTCCTGCTCGCCCTTGCCCGAGGCGTGGGCCCGTGGCGGCCGAACCGGGAAACTGTGTATGCGTGGATCCCTGCGCATGGACGAGGCGCTCGCCGTCCCGTTGGACGCGGCGGCGGCGCGGTAGGCCTGGGCAAGCATCGCAAGGGCGGCGGGTCGGTGCCAGCCGATGTCGGAATGTGCCGCGTACCGGTCGGGCCCAACCTCGCCCTTGGCGTGGCCGACGTTGCTTTCGATGGTCCAGCGCTGACCGGCGATGCGCACCGGATCGGACAGCGCGCGAGGCATCGGACGCGCGCATCCAAGTCTCATCAGCGCCAGCAGGCCGCGTAGGCAGGCCTCAGCCCGCCGATGCGGCTCGTTCCGGCCCGGCAGCCAATTTGCGCCCGTCATCGTCATCGCGGACCAAAGCCACCACGACAACGCAAAATCCCACCTGTCGTACAGGCTGACCCGGGACGAGGGACCGGCAGCGCATCCTGCGGCGGAGTTTCCGAACACGCACCGTGAGCCGTCAAGCTCCGACAGGACGGGGCTTGTCCCGCCCCGTGGCGGGCAAGCACGGCCCCTCAATAGACCGTGAGGCTCCGGCCCGCGAAGGCCGCTGACCGAAAGTGGCGGCGCGGTTGGCACGCTTCTTGTGAGTATCTCACCAGCGCAGCGTCGCTCCCGGGCGGCGAGTAAAGGTTGGCGTGCCGTCGAAACCGCGAGGTGCCGGGTGATCCGGATCGCATCGACCGCCCTCACCTCTGTCCGAGCCGAGCATCTCCGCGCGCACGGCCGAGCGCCGGCACGCATCGCCTGAAAGCCCCCGACATCCGCCTCCCGAGGAGAGCCGATATGTGCGACCGTCACGGCGAGTACCGCGTTCCCGATCTTGCGTTCGATCTCTTGCGGTTCAAGCCCAGCCGCCGGCGCTTCCTCGGCGGCACCGCCGCCGCCCTCACGGTCGCGGTGGGGCCCGGTATGACCGGCCGGGCTGCGGCCGCCACCGGCATCCGCGCGACCCACGGGACCGGCTTCTGCAACCTGAACTTCTTCCTGGCCGAGGCGATGCAGCTCGCCAAGGATGACGGGCTGACCATCGACTTCGTCAACACCCCGACCTTCTCGGATCAGGTCACCTTCCTCGGCATGGGTCAGGTCGATGCCGGCGTGATGCCCTATACGAGCTTCATGGCGCTCTACGACGCCGGCGCCCCGGTGAAGATCGTGGCCGGCGGCGGCATCGAGGGCTGCGTGCTCGTGGCCCAGCCGGGCCTCGACAGCCCCGAGAAGCTCAAGGGCAAGACGCTCGGCACCTTCCAGCTCGATACGCTGGAGGTGCTGCCCTACGACTGGCTGAAGAAGAACGGCGTCGCCTTCAAGGACATCACGGTCCGCTACATGGGATCCACCCCGGAGGCCGTGGAGGCGTTCCGGGCCGGCGCCCTCGACATCATCTCGACGATCGAGCCCTACGGCACGGCGCTGCTCACCGACGTGAAGGGTGCGGTCAAACTCTCCGACGGCACCGACATCTACGGCAAGGGCTACACCGACTGCGTGCTAGCGGTCCGCAACGAACTGATCGCCAAGAATCCGGGCGCCGTCAAAGCCATGATCAAGGGCATGATGAAGGCCCAGGCCCTGGCCGAGAGCGACCCGCAGACCGCCCTGAACACGCTGGTCGGCTCCTACTACAAGACTTCGATGAGCAACGCCCAGCTCGCCATGGGCCGGCAGCCCTCGGTGGTGGACGCCCGCAACCAGACGCAGTTCATCCTCGACCGGACCGATTCCGTCGCCGAGATGGGCTACATCAAGAAGAAGCCCGGCCGCGACGCGATCGACTGGACCCTGCTGGAGCAGGTCATCGCCGAGAACCCAGATCTCTACGGCAAGCTCAAGCTGAAGTCGGCCTGAGCGGATGGCAGTCGATCTCGCCCGCGCCGCCGCCGTCCCGCACGTCCGGCCGCGCCTCCCGTTCGGTCAGCGCCTCGCGCTGCCCGATGGCTTCGTCCCGCTCCTGCAGCGGACCGGCTGGATGCTGGTCTCGGTCGGCTGCTTTGCCGGCCTCTGGGAATTGCTCTGGGCCTTCGGCATCGCCGATGCCAAGCTGCTGCCGCCGCCGCACATCTTCCTCGGCAACCTCGCCGAGCAGGCGCGCTTCTTCAACACCGCCCAGCGCTGGCAGATCGGCACCGGCATGAATGCCGGCCCGAGCCCGGCCATGGCGGTGCTGATCACGGTGCTCGCCTCAACCGGCCGGGTGCTGGCGGGCCTCGCCCTGGCCGCGACCCTGTCGATCCTGGTCGGCGTCGCGATCCGCTACGTCGTGCTGTTCGAGCGGCTGACCCTGCCGACCATCACGCTCCTGGCGCCGGTCTCGCCGATCGCATGGCTGCCAGTGGCGATCTTCATGTTCGGGATCGGCAACGCTCCAGCGATCTTCATGGTGTTCATCGCCCTGTTCTTCACGATGGTCCTCTCGACCATCCACCAGATCGACGGGGTCAACCGGAACTACATCAACGTCGCCCGCACCATGGGGGCGTCGAAACGCCAAATCTACGCGCGGGTGATCGTACCGGCGATCCTGCCGGGGCTGCTTGCGGTGCTGCGCCTCAACCTGTTCGGCGCCTGGATGGTGGTGCTCGTCGCCGAGGCGACCGGCGTCGGCTACGGGCTCGGCCAGGTGATCATGCTGGCGCGCAACACCTTCAACCCGTCGCTCGTCTTCTTCACCATCACGCTGATCGGCCTGCTCGGCTTCGCCTTCGACCTGCTGTTCCGGGTGGTGCAGCGGCGGATGCTCTACTGGCTGCCGCGCGATGCGGGGTCCTCCCTTGGTCTCTGATTTCCTGGCCTCCGATCCCGCCTCCGACGACGCCGTCTCCTGCCGAGGCGTTGCCAAGGTCTGGGCGGCCGGCACCGCCCGCGCGCACGAGGCGCTGCGCGACATCGACCTCACCGTGAAGCCCGGCGAGTTCGTGGTGTTCCTCGGCCCGTCGGGCTGCGGGAAGAGCACGCTGCTCTACCTGATCGCCGGGCTCGAGGCCGCCTCCGGGGGCGAGCTCCTGGCCTTCGGCGCCCCGGTCACCGGCCCCTCGCCCGAGCGCAGCCTGATCTTCCAGGAGACCTCGCTGCTGCCCTGGCTCAGCGTCTGGCAGAACGTCAGCTTCGGCCTGTCGCTGAAGGGTTTGCCGGAGGCCGAGCGGCGGAGCATCGCCCGGGCCGCACTCCAGCGCGTCGGCCTGGCCGAGGCCTTCGACAAGCGGCCGGACGAATTGTCCGGCGGCATGCGCCAGCGGGTGGCGGTGGCGCGCGCCCTCGCCATGCGCCCGAAGGTCCTGCTGATGGACGAGCCCTTCGCGGCGCTCGACGTCCAGACCCGCCAGAAGATGCAGGACTTCCTGCTCGACGTCTGGCGCGACAGCGGCGCCTCGGTGCTGTTCGTGACCCACCACATCGACGAGGCGGTGGCGCTCGCCGACCGGGTGGTGGTGTTCACCGCCCGCCCCGGGCGGATCAAGACCATCGTCCGCAACGACCTCGCCCGCCCGCGCGACCCGTTCTCCCCCGAGGCCGAGGCGATGCGGCGGCATCTGACGGAACTCCTGCGCGACGAGGTCGACCGGGCCTTCGCCGAGCAGGAAGCGCTCGTCTGACTCCTCCCCCAACACGGACACGACCATGACCACATCGCTGATCCGCAGCCGGCGGATGATCACCCGTACCCTCGACCACGATCGCTGGGAGGAGATCGCCGACGGCGCGGTGCTGCAGAAGGACGGGCTCATCGAGGCCCTCGGCACCTACGCGGACCTGCACGCCCGCTACCCCGACGCCCCCGTGATCGGCTCCGGCCGCGAGATCCTGCTGCCGGGCTTCGTCAACGGCCACCACCATGTCGGCCTGACGCCGGTGCAGCTCGGCTCGCCCGACATGCCTTTGGAGCTGTGGTTCGTCACCCGCATGGTGGCGCGCAACCTGAACCTTTATCTCGACACCCTGTACTCGGCCTTCGAGATGGTCGGCTCCGGGATCACCACGGTCCAGCACATCCACGGCTGGATGCCCGGCAGCCTGGAGGAGGTCGAGGCGCGCTCCAACGAGGTGCTGCGCGCCTATCGCGACATCGGCATGCGGGTCTCGTACTGCTTCGCGGTCCGCGACCAGAACCGCCTCGTCTACCAAGCCGACATGGATTTCGTGGCGAGCCTCCCGGCGGCGCTGCAGGACCCGATGAAGCGCTGGTTCGAGCGCTTCCAGATGTCCCTGGAGGACAATTTCTCGCTGTTCCGCAGCCTGCATTCCGGCCAGGCCGGGGCCTCGCGGGCCAAGATCCAGCTCGCGCCGGCCAACCTGCACTGGTGCTCCGACGCGGCCCTCGAAGGGCTCGCCGGTCTGTCCGAATCCTACGACGTGCCGATGCACATGCACCTCGTGGAGACCGCCTACCAGAAGGCCTACGCGGAGAAGCGCGGCGGCGGCACCGCGGTCGAGTACCTCGACCGGTTCGGCATGCTGGGGCCCCGCCTCACGCTCGGCCACGGCGTCTGGCTCAACGAATCCGACATCGACCGGGTCGCGGCGACCGGCACCTGCATCTGTCACAACTGCTCGTCGAACTTCCGGCTGCGCTCCGGCGTGGCGGCGCTCAACCGGTTCGAGGCGAAGGGGATCAACACGGCGATCGGCCTCGACGAGGCGGGCATCAACGACGACCGCGACATGCTCCAGGAGATGCGCCTCGTGCTGCGCGCCCACCGGGTGCCCGGCATGGACGAGGGCGACGTGCCGAGCATGGCCCAGGTGCTGCGCATGGCCACCGTCGGCGGCGCCCGCACCACCCCGTACGGCGACAGCCTCGGCACGATCGAAGTCGGCAAGGGCGCCGACCTCGTCCTGATCGACTGGGACCAGATCGCCTATCCGTATCTCGATCCGGAGACGCCGCTTCTCGACGCGGTGATCCAGCGGGCCAAGACCGGCGGCGTCACCACGGTGCTGTGCGAGGGCGAGGTGCTGTACGTCGACGGCCGCTTCACCCGGGTCGACAAGGACGCCGCCCTCAAGGCGCTGCATGACGACCTGTCGCGGGCGCTGTCGACCGACGAGGTCGAGCGGCGCCAGCTCTCCAAGGCCCTGCTGCCGCACGCGAAACGCTTCTATGCCGGTTACATCGACCCGTCGCGGCACGAACCGTTCTACCGGCCGAGCTCGCGCGTCTGACGGCGTGCGGCTCCTCCTCCTCAATCCGAACACCTCGGCCGCCATGACGGCCCGGATGGAGCAGGCCGCCGCGGCCGCGCTTGCTCCGGACGTGACGCTCACAGCGCTGACGGCCGCCCGGGGCCTGCCCTACATCGCGAGTCGCGCGGAGGCGCAGCTCGCGGGGGCCGCGGTGCTGGAAGCCCTGGCGGAGCACCAAGCGGGCTTCGACGCCGCCGTCATCGCGGCCTTCGGCGATCCTGGGTTGATCGCGGCGCGGGAGCTGTTCGACCTGCCCATCGTCGGCATGGCCGAGGCGGCGATGCTGACCGCCTGCCAGCTCGGTCAACGCTTCGGCATCGTGACCTTCTCGGGCACTTTGCTGCCCTGGTACGAGGATGCGGTTGCCCTCTCGGGCCTTTCGGCGCGCTGCGCCTGTGTCCGGGCGGTCTCGGCGGCCTTCCGCTCGGTCACGGAGGTGCAGCACGAACTGGAGGCGGAGATCGGCGCCCTGGCCAACCGGGTCGTCGCCGAGGACGGCGCCGACGCTGTGATCCTCGCCGGCGCCCCGCTGACCGGCCTCGCCGCACGCATCGGCGAAACGGTGCCGGTGCCGTTGGTCGATCCGTTGGCGGCCGCCCTCGGTCAGGCGCAGGCGCTGGTCCGGCTTGGGGCACGTCCGCCGCGCGTGGGCCGCTTCGCCCGGCCCCCGGCCAAGCCCGCGACCGGGCTGGCACCGGCCCTGCGGCGCTGGATCGAGCGGGACGACACCTGAATCGAGCCTTTCAGGGCGTCGCGAACACGCTGCCCCAGCCGGTGATCGCTGCCGTGTCCAGGCCGGCGAGATCCATCGCCTTCCACAGACTGACCGTCACCGAATCGTAGACCGGGATCCCGAGCTCGTCTTCAAGAGCGGGCGCGAGGGCGGCGCCCGCGAGGTTGGTACACACGATGGCGGCCGCCTCGGCACCCTCGGCCGCCACGGCGCGGACCATCCCGGCGATCTCGGCCTCATCGGCCTCAGCGAACGAGAAGTTCTCCGACAGGCCGAGGTGCCGCTCGGCCGAGCAGTCGAGCCCGTCGGCCTGCCAGTTCGCCTGGATGCGCGCCTGGACGTCCCCCGTATAGGGCGTCACCAATCCGACGCGTTCAATCCCGCGCCGCCGGAACAGGTCGCGGAAGGCGAGCGCCGAAGTCGATGCCGGCAGGCCGGTCCGCTGCGTGATCGCCGCAGACAGGGCCATATCGTTCTCGAAGCCGAGCCAAGCCCCCGCCGTGCCATTCCATAGGATCGCGGCGACCCGGGCATCCGCAAGCAGCTCCGAGGCAGCCAGCATCGGCGCCTGATCGAATTGGCCGAGCGCGGCCGTCGATAGCCCGATCTGCGTCACGCGCAGGCGCGCGAAGTGGGCCGTGATCCCGGGCTGCCCGGCCAGCAGGCGCGCCGTTGCCGGTTCGAGGACGCTGTTCGAGGACGGCGTCAGCATCCCGAGCCTGGCCGTCTGCCGCCTGTTTATCATCCCAGCCCGTCCCCGATGCGGCTCGGCGCGAGCCCGGCAATCGCGGCTGGCAAGGATCGTTCCCGCGCAGCGGTGCTGCCGGCATTGTCGCGGCCCTCGAGAAGGCGGACCTGAGCATCTCCGACGTGAAGCCCGCCTCCCCGCTGTCCTCCGAGGCCGACGCGGCTTTCCGCGCATCCCAAGGCCCCGTATGGAGGGATCCGCCCCGCGCAGAGAACCGGAGCCGTCATGGTGCGCATCGTGTTGAAGTTTTGGTCGACGTGCCGCCCCGGTGCGCTGGCCCTGGCGGCCCTCGGGCTGCTGGCGGCGGATGCGGCCCGTGCGGACGCCACCCTCGACCGGATCAAGGGGCGGCAGAAGCTCACGGTCGGCATCATCCTGTCGGGGGCCCCGTTCGGATACATCGACCCGCAGACCCGCGCCGAGAAGGGGTTCAACATCGACCTCGGCCGGGCGCTGGCCGAGAAGCTCGGCGTGAAGGTCGAGCTCGTCACCGTCACGCCGCCCAACCGCGTGCAGTTCCTGCAGCAGGGCAAGGTCGATATCCTGATCGCCAACATGCAGTACACGGAGGACCGCGCGAAGATCCTCGACCACGTGCCGACCCCCTACGACCGAGCCGGGGGCGCCGCGCTGGGGCGCAAGGACAGCGGCATCCACGACTGGGCGGACCTCAAGGGCAAGCCGGTCTGCATCTCGCAGGGCTCGAACTACGCGCAGCCGCTCGCCGACATCTACGGTGCCGTGGTGAAGGGGATCCCGAGCCAGCCGGAATCGATGCTGGCGCTCCAGGGCGGCAACTGCGTGGTCGCGGTCCACGTGGCGCCGACGCTCAAGCTCCTGCTCGCCGACCGCCCGGACGACTGGAAGGACTACGCCATCGTCATCCCGACCGAGCTGGATCCGGCCGATTCCGTGATCTGGCTGCGTAAGGGCGAGCGCGACACCGCGGCGGCTCTCGACGCCGCCGTGCGCGACCTGCACGGCTCGGGGGCCATGCTGGCCATGGCCAAGGCCAACCGGCTGGTCGATCCGACCTTCCTCGAGGAGGAGCAGCGCAAGTTCGCCGGGCAGGCCAAGCCGTGAGCTGGACGCGGTCCGCATGATCGACGCGGCTCTGCAGCGGTTCATCGCCCTCGCGGGTTCAGTGGGCCTGCACTACGATTTCCTGCTGAGCGGCACCGAGGTCCGGTCGTGGCTCGCCGGGATGGGCACGACGCTGCTGCTCGTCGTCCTGGCGATCCCGCTGAGCCTCGCCGCCGGGATCGCCTTCGCGGCGGCCCTGACCTCGGGTCGCCCGTGGCTCGCCGGGCCGGTGCGGGCCTATGTGGAGTTGACGCGCAACACGCCGACGCTCGTGCAGCTCATGTTCGCGTTCTTCGCCCTGAACATGCTCCTGTCCCGGGGGCTGGGCGGGGCGGCCCACAACCCGTTCACGCCGTTCTTCTGGGTAGTGGCGGTGACGGGTCTGCACGTCGCAGCCTTCCACGCTGAAGCCTTGCGCGGCGGTATCGAGGCCGTGCCGGCGCCCCTGGTCGAGGCCGCGCAGGCAACCGGCTTTTCAAGCTTGGAGATCCTGCGCTTCGTGACGCTGCCGCTGGCGTTGCGCACGGCCTTGCCGGCTCTGGTGAACAACCTCGTCAACCTCGTGAAGCTGACCACGATCGGCTCCGCGATCGCGGTCGGCGAAGTGACCTACGCGTCGATCATGATCTGGACGCAGCGCGACAACGTCCTCGAACTGATGATCGGGATCCTGCTGTTCTTCGGGCTCATCAACCTGACCGTGTCGCGGATCGGTTGCCTCGTGGAGCGCCGCCTCGCCGTGCCGGGATATGGCGCGTGAGTGCCGCCGCGCTGCCCGCCCGCGGGATCCTCCGCGCGGCCTGGCCGTGGCTCGCCGCCGCCTGCGGCGCCCTCCTCCTGTGGTGGCTCCTCGATGCGCGTCTGACGCGCGACCTCCTCGACTGGCTGCCCTACCTCGCCTCGGGCTTCGCCATGAACGTCCTGATCAGCGTGCTCGCCATGACGCTGGGCACGCTGGGCGGGGTAGCACTCGGCGCGATGGAACTGTCCGCCACGCGGATCGTGCGGGCGCCGGCCGTGGCCTACGTGCAGGTGTTCCGCAACGCGCCGCACCTCGTGCTGATCTTCGCTACAACCTACATCTTCCCCTTCGAGATCGTTGTGGCCGGCCATTACCTGCCGTTCCCCGATTGGCTGAAGGCGGTGCTCGGCCTCGCCATTCCGGCCGCCGCCTACGTGGCCGAGATCGCCCGCGGCGCGATCCAGTCCGTGCCGACGACGCAGTGGGACGCCGCCAAGGGCATCGGCCTGTCGCGGGGACAGACCCTGCGCTGGATCATCCTGCCCCAGTGCCTGCGCCGGGCGCTGCCGCCCTGGATGAACCTCTACGCCTCGATCACCATGAGCACGGCGCTGGCCTCGCTGGTCGGCGTCCACGAGTTGCTCCACGCCGCAACCGATGCCAGCACCGCCGTGCGGCGGGACGACTTCACCATCGCGATCTACCTGACGGTGCTGCTGGCGTTCTTCCTGTTCTGCTACCCGATCTCGCGCCTGACGCGACGGCTCGAACGCCGCCTCGCGCGCCGCTGACAACGAAAGCCGATGGCGCACGACTCGATGGCTCAGGATTCCGCAAACCGGCCGAACCTCGTGGCCCTTCAGGACGTCCACCTGTCCTTCGGCGCGGTCGAGGTGCTGAAGGGCATCGACCTCACGGTGGCGAAGGGCGATGCGGTCTCGATCATCGGCCCGTCCGGCTCGGGCAAGTCCACCATCCTGCGCTGCATCAACGGGCTCGCGCAGCCGCAGGCCGGCCGGATCACCGTGGCGGGCGTGCGCGTCGATACCCTGCGCAGCGAGGCCGAACGGATCGCCCTGCGCAAGCGCATCGGGGTGGTGTTCCAGCAGTACAACCTGTTCCCGCACCTGACGGTGCTGGAGAACATCACCCTGGCGCCGGTGCGGATCCTCAAGGTGCCGCGCGCCGAGGCGGAGGGCCACGCCCGGGACCTGCTCGCCCGGGTCCGGTTGGCCGACAAGATCTCGGCCTATCCGGGCGAGCTCTCGGGCGGCCAGCAGCAGCGTGTCGCCATCGCCCGGGCGCTCGCCATGCGGCCGGAACTCGTGCTGTTCGACGAGGTGACCTCGGCCCTCGATCCCGAGATGGTCGGCGAGGTGCTGGCCGTGATCCGCGAGCTGGTGCGCGAGGGGCTGACCAGCATCCTGGTCACCCACGAGATGCGCTTCGCCGAGGAGATCAGCGACACGATCGCGTTCACCGAGAACGGCCGCATCGTCGCGCAGGCGCCGCCCGCGGAGCTGTTCTACCGATCCGATAACCTGCGCATCCGCCAGTTCATCGGCGGCTTCCAGGGGTTTCGCGACGCGGTGCAGGACCGGGAGGGCATCTGATGCCGGATTCACGCACCGCCGCCCTGGCTGAGGCCATCGTGGCCGCCCGTCCGGACGCGGATGCCGCCGCGATGGCGGCGGCGCGCCGCGCTCTGGTCGACTTTCTCGCCTGCGCCCTGGCGGGAAGCCGGGACCGCACCGTCGCGACCGTGCGTACCGCCATGGGCGACACGCCCGGCCGGTCCCCGGTGATCGGCTCCGGACGACCCGCAGAACCGCTTCTCGCCGCCTTGCTCAATGGCTATGCCGGGCACGTGCTCGACTACGACGATGTCCACGCGAGCGTGCGCGGTCACCCCACCACGGTGATCGTGCCGGCGCTCCTGGCGGCCCTCGATCCGGGGGCGCCGCCCTCCGCCGACGCGTTCCTCGCCGCCTATCTGGTCGGCCTGGAGACGATGGCGCATCTCGGCCGCGCCATCGGTCCCGCCCATTACGAGCGCGGCTTCCACGCTACCGCGACGCTGGGGCCCTTCGGCGCCGCCGCCGCGATCGCGCATCTGCGCGGGTTCTCAGCCATGACCACCGGGATCGCCCTCGGCCTCGGTGCCACACAGGCCGCAGGGCTGCGCCTGCAGTTCGGGTTCGACGCCAAGCCGCTCCATGCCGGGCTGGCCGCCCGCAACGGCCTGATGGCGGCCCGGCTCGCAGAGGCTGGCCTGTCCGGTGCCCCCGAGTACCTCGACGGGGCGAACGGCTTCTTCGAGATCTACGGATTCGGCGAGGCGCGGCCCGAGCGCGTCCTGGAGGATTGGGGATCGCCCTGGCAGATCCTTCGCCCCGGCCTCACCCTGAAGGCGTTCCCGTGCTGCACCGCGGCCCACCCGGTGGCTATGGCCGGCCTCGCCTTCCACGGCGAAGGGTTCCGGAACCTCACGCGGGCGACCATCACCTTCCCTCCGGGGGGTGACGCCGCCCTGGTTGTCCGGACGCCGCGCACCGGGATCGAGGCCCGCTTCAGCCCGGAATACATCCTGGCCGCTTCCGTGGTGGACGGTGCGGTGCGCCTCGATCACTTCGACGAAAGGCCGGTCCGCCCCGACCTCGCGGCACTCGCCGAACGGGTCGAGCGCCGGCACGACACGTCCGCGCCGCGCCTGTCCTCCGATCCGGGCACGCGGTTCGTGGTGGTGGAAATCGCCGATGCGCAGGGCCGCATCGCTGAACGGCGCATCGACGGCCTGCCCGGGCTCGACGACGCCGACGCCAAGTTCCGCGACGCCACCGCGGGCTCCGACGCAGTCCAAGCGGTGCCCGATCTCGTGCGCACCATGCGCACGCCCGGCGACCTCGCGCGCCTCCTCCAGCACCTCGCCCAGCCGTGAGCCGCCCCATGACGACCGACCGGACCAAGCCCGACGCCGCGCCGCGCCAGATGCATCTCGGCCTGTTCCTCCAGGGGGCCGGTCATCACGTCTCGGGCTGGCGCCACCCGAACGCAGAAGCCGGAAGCGAGAATTTCGATCTGCTGCGCCGGGTCACCCAGACGGCCGAGGCCGCCAAGTTCGACATGGTTTTCCTGGCGGACGGGCTCACCAGCGCGGTGGACGCCCACCCGTCCATGATCGCCCGGTTCGAGCCGCTGACGCTGCTCAGCGCGCTCGCCATGGTAACGGAGCGGATCGGCCTCGCGGCGACCGCCTCGACCACCTACGGCGAGCCCTACCATGTGGCCCGCGCCTTCGCATCGCTCGACCACCTCAGCGGCGGCCGGGCGGCCTGGAACGTCGTCACGACCTCCTACGCGCGCACGGCCAACAACTTCTCCAAGGCGCACCCGGCGCATGACGAGCGCTACGCGGTCGCCGAGGAGTTCGTGGACGTGGTCTGCGGTCTCTGGGACAGCTGGGACGACGACGCCTTCGTGAAGGACAAGACCCGCGGGGTCTACGCCGATCCCGCCAAGGTCCGGATCCTCGACCATGCGGGTCGCTATTTCAACGTGAAGGGACCGCTCAACATCCCGCGCTCGCCGCAGGGACACCCGATCCTGATCCAGGCCGGCTCGTCAGGGCCCGGGCAGGACCTCGCGGCGCGGAGGGCCGACGTGGTCTTCACCGCCCAGCAGGACATCGCGGAGGCGCAGAGCTTCTATGCGAGCCTCAAACAACGGGTCGCCGGCTTCGGGCGCGATCCGGCCTCGGTGGCGGTCATGCCGGGCTTCCTGCCGGTAATCGGTCGCACGCTCAAAGAGGCGAGCGCGAAGCTGTTCGAACTCGACCAGTGGACCCCCATCGCCAGCGCGATGCCGCTCCTGGAAGAGCGCCTCGGCCATTCGCTCGCATCCTACGACCTCGACGGCCCCCTGCCCGACCTGCCGGTCTCGGACCAGCTGCGCAGCCGGGCCGAACTCCTCACCGCCCTGGCGCGCCGGGAGGGTCTGACCATCCGCCAGCTCGCCCTGCGGGTGGCGGCGGGGCGCGGGCACCACATGATCGTCGGCACGGCCGCGGATGTTGCCGACCGCATGCAGGCGTGGTTCGAGGGCGGCGCGGCGGACGGCTTCAACGTCATGCCGCCGTTCTTCCCCGAAGGACTGGACGACTTCGTGCGCGAGGTCGTGCCGCTGCTGCAGGAGCGCGGCCTGTTCCGGACCGCGTATGCGGGCACGACCCTGCGGGACCATCTCGGTCTCGCGCGTCCGGGGCCTGAGGAGCCGGTTTCGCGGTCCTGATTCGGGCCGCGATCGGGCACAGCTTCAAGCCGGAACGCGCGCCCCGTCCCAGGCGAAGACGCCGCCCGTATCCCTCACGTCGAGGGTGTCGAGCACGCGCAGGAGATGCGCCGCGCTCTCGTCGGGTTGCAGGACGCCTTCGGCCTGCGGGTCCGGTCGGAAGGGGCGCGACAGGTTGGAGGCGACCGTGCCCGGATGCAGGCCGACGACGATCGCGTCCGGCCGGCTGCGGGCGACCTCGATCGAGAGGGTCCGCAGGATCTGGTTCAGGGCCGCCTTCGAGGCGCGATAGGCGTACCAGCCGCCAAGCCGATTGTCCTCGATCGATCCGACCCGCGCCGACAACGCAGCGAACACGCACCGTCCCGTCCGCGCCAGCAGCGGGACGAAATGCTTGGCGACGAGGGCGGGGCCGATCGTGTTGATCGCGAAGACGGCGGCCATCGTGGCGGGATCGAGCGCCTTGAACGTCTTCTCGGGCAAGACGCCATCCCGGTGCAGGATGCCGGTCGCGACGACGATGAGGCCAACGGGTCCGGCCTCACCGACCTTGGCCGCAGCTGCTGCGATCGATGCCTCGTCGCCGATGTCGATCGCCTGGGTGCGGACGCCGTGCGGGCATGGCGGCTGCGATCGGGAGAGCGCGAAGACCGGTGCATAGGCTTCGCTCACGGCGAGCCGGGACACCAGGGCCTGGCCGATGCCGCCGGACGCGCCGATCACGACCGCGCTGGTCGAGGCCGAAATGGTCATCGCGCTGGCACCCGGACCGCCGCAGGGGATGGGCCTTCCGATCGGCGGGTTGGGGCGGGCTTCGCAGCCGCATCCCTGTCCGGCACCACGCTCTTCAGGGCGGCCTCGACCGTTGTCCGAAAGCTGCTGACCGGCACCGCGATCGAGGTACCTGTCCGCGAACCGGCCACGAGGATGCCGACGATCCCAGGCTCGCCGTCCTGCAGGATCAACGCCGAGCCGGATTCGCCCGGCACGACCGGGCAGAAATGATCGAGGAGCGGCAGGGTGGCGGGTTCGTAACGGGCTCGGCAGCCGTGCTCCACGCTGATGATCTGGTTCGCGTAGGATTTGTAGCCCGCGTGAACGATGCCCGTCAGCGTCGTCGCTCGGGTGTCCGGGCCGATGGCTTGGCTGAGGCCCAGCGGCTTCAGGGATAGTGGCTCGGCCAGCTCCACCACGGCCCAGTCGCGACTGAGGTCCTCCCGGCTCGTACCGAACCGGTACGCGTCCGGTTTCGTGTAGGCCCTGGCGATCGAATGCGCGGTGTAGCGTCCCTGCTCGTAGCCGGCGACGAAGTGAACGCCGGCCGCATCGACCCAACGCTGCCGTGCCTCATCCCAGAGGCAATGGGCGGCCGTGAGTACATGGCGCGGTCCGACGAGCGTGGCCGTGCAGTATTCCCGACTTCCAGGCCCCGTCACGACGTTCAACTTGCCCACGGCGCTCAGGGGCCAGACCCGGGGATCGAGATCGGGCGTCGGTGCCTGCGGCAGCGGCTGGACCAAGGATTGGGCATGCAGGGCCGATGTCGCGACAAGGCTCAGCACCGCGCAGGCCAAGCTTCTGGAAACCGGGCCCATACTGGCTCCGCTCGCTGATCCCGACGGACGAGCCGTGTATCTTGGCTCACATAGGGGCAACGCCGGTGCTTTGTCCAAAATCGTCCCGGACCGAGGACGCTCCCGCTTGCTCAGCACGGTGGGGATACAAGACTTCGACAGCCCATCCGGCTGACAAGACGTGACATGGGTCTTCGGGCGGCAGCCGGCCGGCGACCCGGCCGGCCGTCCGCAACAGCGTGGTCGGCACGCGCAGCACGGCGCAGGGGATTTGTAGCCGCTCGGGCGGATCGCGCAGGCGGCGGCCTCTGACCGTGCGCCACGTCAGACCGGTTCCCGATTGAGCCGAACGACAAGCTGATCGGCGAACTTCGCCGCCGCGACCGAGAGCGATCGCCCGCGCAACTGCGCGAGGACCAGGGTCATCGGCGTCAAGTCGCGGAGGTCGATCGGGCGGCTGTGCAGGCGCGGATCCTGGGGAATACCGCTCGGGATCTGCAGGCTGACGAGATCCTCGCGCAGGACGAGGTTGCGCAGGAATTCCAGCGACCCCGACTCGACGACCGGCCGGAGTTCGACCCCACGCCGGGCCAGCGCGTGCGCGATGTGATGGCGGATAGCGAGCGAGTGGTCGGGCAGGGCCAGGGCATGGCCGAGGCAGTCGCGCAGCCGGACCGGCCCGGTCTCCGACGCCAGCGGATGCCCTGTGCGCATCAGCGCGCAGAGGATCTGGTGTCCGGAGAAGAGCGGATGCAGCTCCGCTGAGGGCGGCGGTTGCAGGATCAGGGCGAGATCGGCCTCGAACGCCGCCAGGGCCGTCACGGCCTGCGCATGGTCGCGGACCTGGACCATGAAGCCGACCTGGGGAAACCGGGCCCGGTAGGCCTCGACCTCCTCGGGCACCACCTGCGTGACGAAAGCCTGGCTGCAGGCGAGCGACACGTGACCCCGGCGCACCCCCGACAGATCGGCGATCTGCGAGCGCACGCGGTCGAGGTCCGCGGCTTGGTCGCGGATGTGCCGCGCGAAGAGTTCGCCGGCTGCATTGAGCCGCATGCCCTGCGGCAGACGCTCGAAGATCGGCGTGCCGAGCTCGTATTCGAGATCCTGGATCTGCCGCGTCAACGCCGAGGGCGTCAGGTTCAGCCGCTCCGCGGCGCGCCGGATCGAGCCGGCCCGGGCGACCTCGGCGACGTAGGTGACGGTGCGCAGATGCCTCACGCCCTCATCGTGCGCCCCCGTTGCCGAGAAGGCAACAATACACTCAGAAAATAGCACTTCCTTGCAACAGGGGGTGCACCTAGCGTTGCGGCTTCAGGACCTTGCAGGAGCCGTTCGATGATCCGACGCCGTACCCTCCTGGCCGGTCTCGGGGCCGGCCTCGCCCTCGGTCCACTGTCGCGGGCCAATGCACAGGGAGCGCCCGTCACGATCCGAATGGGCTCCCTCAAACTGATCCACTCGATCGCGCCGAGCTTCTACGAGCGCTTCACCCCCGCGGGCGTGACCGTCGAGGTGGTGCCGTTCGAGAGCCCGACCGAGTGCAAGAACGCGGTGGTCACCAAGTCGGTGGATTTCGGAACCTTCGGCATCGCCGCCGCCACGCTGGGCGCCGCCGCCGGCGAGCCGCTCGTGGTGATCGCCTCCACCTGCAACCGCGGCATGGCGGTGATCGCCAAGAAGGGTTCCGACATCCACGCCATCAAGGACCTGCGCGGCAAGCGGGTCGCGATCTGGCCCGGCAGCACCCAGGAGGTGTTCGTCCTGGAGCGGATGCGCATGGAGGGGCTGTCCGTGAGGGACATCACGCCGGTGCGGATCTCCTTCTCGGAGATGCACATCGCGCTCGCCCGCGGCGATGTCGACGCCTATGTCGGCGCCGAGCCGGGGCCCGGCGTCAGCCTCGCCTCGGGCGTCGGCCAGCTCGTCGAGTACCCCTACGGCACCGAGATGGGCGCCCTCAACATGGTGTTCGGCGCCCACCGCGACACGCTGGCCGAGCGGCCGGACCTCGTCCGGACCATGCTGGAGATTCACCGCAAGGCCACCGACTTCGCGGCCGGCGACCGCAACGCGATGATCGCCATGGCGGTGGCCAAGCTCGGCCAGAAGCGCGATGCGCTGGAACTGTCGGCCCCGAACGTCGAGCTGACCTGGCGCCTCGGGCCGGACGAGGTCCGGCAGGCGCACGCCTACGCGCAGCACATGCTGGCGCTCAAGCAGATCAAGCGGCTGCCCGAGCCCGGCTTCATCGACACCCGCTTCGTCGACGCGATGGGGCGGGCGTGAGCACCGGGATCGAGGCCGGCGCGCTGCCGGCGGCGGCGCCGGCCTCCGCCCCGCGACGGGGCGGCCTCCGATTCGCCGGCCTGCGCCGGCTGGCCCTGGCCTGCGTGGTGCCGGCTCTGCTGCTCGCGCTCTGGCAGGTCACCACCGCGGGCCGGCCCTACAGCCTGATCCCGCCGCCGGCGGACGTCTGGGCGGAATTGCAGGACCTCGCATTCGGCGGCATCAACGACGACGCGTTCAGCGGCACGCTCTGGACCCATCTTGCGGCCTCGCTGAGCCGCGTCTACGGCGGCTTCGCGCTGGCCGCCGCCGCCGCCCTGCCGCTCGGCCTGCTGATCGGCCGCGTTCCGCTGATCCGGGCGTTGCTCGATCCGGTCCTGCAGGTGCTGCGACCCGTACCGGTGACCGCGTGGCTGCCGCTCGCCATGATCCTGTTCGGCCTGGGACCCCGCTCGGCCTTCTTCCTCGTGTTTCTCGGGGCGTTCTACCCGATCCTGGTCAACACCGTGTTCGGCGTGCGCTCGGTGGAGCCGCGCCTGTTCGAGGCGGCCGCGATGCTCGGCTGCACCGGTCCGGCGCAGTTCGTCCGCGTGGTGCTGCCGGCGGCCCTGCCGTCGATCTTCACCGGCCTGCGCCTCGGCCTCGGCTTCGCCTGGGTGGTGATCGTGGTCGGCGAGATGACCGGGGTCCAAACCGGTCTCGGCGCGATCATCATGGAGGCGCGCCAGCTCTCGCGCACCGAGATCGTGATCTGCGGCATGGCGGTGATCGGGGTCGCGGGCTTCGTCTCGGACTGGCTGGTCATGCAGCTGGGCCGCCGGCTGCTCGCCTGGAGCCCCACTCATGGCTGACCCCACGATTCCGATCCTCGACATGCGCGCGGTCTCCAAGACCTACGTGGCCGGCGGCCGGCGGACCGAGGCTCTGCGCGAGGCGAACCTCACCGTATCGCGGGGCGAGTTTGTCTGCCTGCTCGGCGCCTCGGGCTGCGGGAAGTCGACGCTGCTGCGGGTCGCCGCCGGCTTCGAAGCCCCGACCTCCGGCGAGGCCCTGATGTGGGGCAAGCCCATCGCGGGACCGGGACCGAGCCGCGGCATGGTCTTCCAGGATTACGGCCTGTTCCCGTGGCTCACCGTACGCGACAATATCGGCTTCGGCCCGAAGGCGCGCGGGCGGCCCGCCGCCGAGGTGCGCGACACCGCCGAGCGCTACATCGCCCTCGTGGGTCTCCAGTCCTTCGCCGAGGCCTACCCGCACCAGCTCTCGGGCGGGATGAAGCAGCGGGTCGCCATCGCCCGGGTGCTCGCCAACGAGGCCGAGGTGGTGTTGATGGACGAGCCCTTCGGGGCGCTCGACGCCATGACCCGCGAGCGGTTGCAGGACGAATTGCTCGACCTCTGGTCGCGGACGGGTCTGACGATCTTGTTCGTCACGCACGCGATCGAGGAGGCGATTTTTTTGGCCGATCGCATCGTGATGATGTCGCCCGGCCCCGGCCGGATTGAGACGATCCATCCGGTCGAGCTGGTGCGGCGGCGCGACGTGTCGAGCCCGGCCTTCAACGACCTGCGCCGGATGTTGGCGGCCCAGCTCCACAGCCACCACGCCCCGCGGGCGGCCGCCTGATGGACATGGCCCCCGACGATCCCCGCCGGCCCGAGAACCGCCTCGCCTACCGCGCCGCCATCGACCGGCCCCGGCACACCTTGCCCGGGGGCAAGCACGTCGCCGTCTGGCCCGTGGTCAATGTCGAGCACTGGCTGATCGACCATCCGATGCCGCGCCAGATCCTGGTGCCGCCGACCGCCGCAAGCCTGCTACCCGACCTCCCGAATTGGGCGTGGCACGAGTACGGGATGCGGGTCGGCTTCTGGCGCTTTCTCGAGGCGTTCGAGAGCCGCGGGATCCGCCCGACCCTGTCGATCAACGGCTCGGTCTGCACGGCCTATCCCCGCATCGCCGAAGCCGCCCACGCAGCCGGCTGGGAGTTCATGGCCCACGGTTTCCACCAAGTCCCCACCCACCGGGTCGAAGACCAACCCGAGATGATCGCTCGCACCGTCGCGGCGATCACCGAACTCACGGGGCGTCCGCCGCGCGGCTGGCTGGGGCCCGGCCTCACCGAGACGCTCGATACGCCCGACCACCTGCACGCGGCCGGCATCGAATACGTCGGCGACTTCGTGGTCGACGACCGCCCGTGCCGGGTATCGACGCGGACGGGCGACCTCGTCACCCTCCCCTACTCGGTCGAGCTGAACGACATCCCGTTGCTCGCCATCCAGCACCACAGGGCCGACGAGTTCGTCGAGCGGGCGCTTGCCAACCTCGACCGCCTCGCCGCCGAGGCCGCGGGTCCCGGCCCGCTGGGCGGCGCCAAGGTGATGGGCTTTGCGATCCACCCCTACATCACCGGCGTCCCGCACCGCATCGGCCTGCTGGAGCGGCTGCTCGACGCCATCCTGGCGCGCAGCGACGTGGTCTTCATGCAGGGGACTGAGATCCTCGACTGGTATCGCGCCACCGGCGACGAAGCCTGAGCCTCGATGCGAGGATTGACCGTGCCTCCCTTCCCGACGATCCCCGCGCTGCACGCGGCCTATGCCGCGGGCCAGGACCCGCGCACCGTCGTTGCCGAGGCTTACCGCCGGCTCGCCGCGGTGGACGATCCCGGCATCTTCCTCGCCCTGGTACCGGAGGCTGAGGCGCAGGCTGCCGCGGCAGCGCTCCCGCCCTTCGACCCGGCGGCGATGCCGCTCTGGGGCGTGCTCTTCGCCGTCAAGGACAACATCGACGTGGCCGGCCTGCCGACCACCGCCGCCTGTCCGGACTTCGCCTATACGCCGACCGAGACGGCGCCCGCGGTGGGGCAGCTCCTGGCCGCCGGGGCGATCCTGATCGGCAAGACCAACCTCGACCAGTTCGCCACCGGTCTCGTCGGCGTGCGCACGCCCTATCCGGCGCCGCGCAACGCCATCGATCCAGCCTACGTGCCCGGCGGCTCCAGCAGCGGCTCGGCCGTCGCGGTGGCCCACGGAATCGTTACCTTCGCGCTTGGGACCGACACGGCGGGCTCTGGCCGGGTGCCGGCGGCGCTCAACAATATCGTCGGGCTGAAGCCGTCCCTCGGGGCGGTCTCCAGCCGCGGGATGCTGCCGGCCTGCCGAACCCTCGACACGCTCTCCGTCTTTGCCGGCACCGTCGCCGACGCCGATGCGGCCTTCCGGGCCATGCTGGGCTTCGACAGCGCCGATCCCTGGTCGCGGGCCTTGCCGGTCCCGCCCGCGCCCGCCGGCCTCCCGCCGGGCCTGCGCCTCGGATTGCCGGACGCGGCGAGCCTCCGTTTCGGCGGCGACGGCCTCTCGGAGGCGGCCTTCGCGGCGGCGATTGCTGATCTCGAAACACTCGCTGAGGCGGCCGCGCCAGTTGATTTCGCGCCGATGTTTGCCGTCGCGGCCCTGCTTTACGACGGGCCCTGGGTCGCCGAGCGCTACGCGGCGATCCGACCGATCATGGAGACGCGCCCCGAGATCCTGCATTCGACGACGCGGGCCGTGATCGCCGCCGCCGAGCGCTGCAGCGCCGCCGACGCCTTCGGGGGCCTTTACCGCCTTGCGGAGCTGCGCCGGGACGCGGACGCGATCTGGGAGCGCGTCGACCTGCTCGCGGTGCCGACCTATCCGCGTCCGCAGACCTGCGCTGCTTTGGTCGCCGATCCGATCGGCCCCAACAGCGAGCTCGGAACCTACACCAACTTCGTCAACCTGCTCGACTGGTGTGCCCTCGCGGTCCCGGGGCGGCCCCGCACCGACGGTTTTCCCTCCGGGATCACCCTGCTGGCGCCGCGCGGGTCCGACGGGCTCCTCGCCGCTCTGGG
Organism: Methylobacterium sp. GC_Met_2; assembly: GCF_026540795.1. NCBI lineage: Bacteria > Pseudomonadati > Pseudomonadota > Alphaproteobacteria > Hyphomicrobiales > Methylobacteriaceae > Methylobacterium > Methylobacterium sp. GC_Met_2. Next base: position 6,179 of record NZ_JALNUM010000056.1, on the reverse strand, counting down.
TGCGCGCCTTCACGCGGCGTCTGCCGGCAGGATCGGCGCGGGGGAGTCGCCGGTTCCGGACGCGGACCCAGGGCCGGTCCGGGCGCGGCCAGGCGAGATCGAGCTGGCGGTCGTTGGGGCGCATCTGTCGGGCCTGCCGCTGAACCACGAACTTGCCGCGCACGGCGCCCGGTACCTGCGGACCGTGGCGACCCGACCGGAATACCGCCTCTACGCCCTACCCGGCGGGCCGCCGCATCGACCCGGACTGCTCCGGGTGGCCGGCGACGAAGGGGGGGCGATCGAGACGGAGGTCTGGGCCCTGCCGCCAGCCGCCTTCGGGGCCTTCGTGGCCGCCATCCCGGAACCGCTCGCGATCGGCACCCTGCGCCTCGCCGACGGATCCGCGCCAAAGGGTTTTCTGGTGGAGTCAGCGGGGGTCACCGGTGCGGTCGACATCACGCAGTTCGGTGGCTGGCGCCCCTACGTCGCCAGCCGTTCCGCGGCGTAACCGATCTTGCGCCGCTGAGAATTTTTTCGAGCCTCGGATCGGACCCGCACGTCGCCTGGCTATCGTCTTCGTCGGGCAGCGTCACCGCACGAGGCGTCGCCGCGGCCGTATGATCGCCCGGGATCGGCGTGACGTGTTCAGGCGGACTTGAGCGTGTTTCGGGCCCGCCGGATCATCTGTTGAAATCTTTGGGGACCCACAGATATTGGTCGAAAAAGCGACAAACAGCTTTGAGAAAAGCGCTCAGAGCCCGATGTTCCGACCCGGATGCGCATCCGAAAGCTTCGCGCGGCGGACATAGCCGCGCATCGTCTTGAGATCGCGATGGCGCGAGTGGCTCATGATCTCCTCGTCGCGCGATCCACGCTTGTAGGCCTCGGTGATGAAGCCCGCGCGGAACCCGTGCGCCGAAATCCGCTCGCGCGGCCCGGCGACGAGGCCGGCCTCCGCGGCGCGCTTCTGGACGATGCGGCCGATCGAGTCGGGATGAAGCCCGTCATCCATCACGGTCCCATCGGCTCGGACGGCCCGGAAGACGTAGCCCTGGGTCGGGGCGGCCTGCAGCCAGCGCCGAAGCGCGGCAACGGGGCACGTCGCGATGTGCGCGCCGGCCAGGACAGTCACGATCGTGCCCTCGCCCTCCTGATCGCCCTTGGATTGCGGCAGGAACACATCGACTGCGCCGTCGCGGAAACCGAGATCCTCGAAGCGGATTCGCGCGACTTCGGAGCGCCGGAACGCGCCGGCGAAGCTCATGAGGAACAGCGCCCGGTCGCGCAAAGCCGCCACCGTGCCCTCGCAGGCTGAGACGATCTGGAGGGTTTCCGGCACGCCGAACGCCGCGGCCTGCTTCTTCGGCCTGCCGTACCGCCGGAACATGCCGCGCAGAGCCGCCCGGACCGCGGGATGCGCCGGGATCCACGGAAGACCCTGGAGCTTGTGGGCTTGACCAATCGTGACGAGCCTGCGCTCGATCGTGGCGCGCTTATGGGTCTCGGCCATCGAGGTGAGATAGCTCGCGACCTGCTCGGGGCCTGCGGGCAGCGGCTCGATCCCGTGGCCGCGGCACCACGCCGTGTAGTGCTGCCAGTCGGCGCGATAGGCCCGACGGGAATTTTCGGAGAGCGCCTGATCGGCAAATGCGCGGGCTTGTGCGGCGAGCGTGGCGGGCAGCGTCATAGCTCTCTCCTTCGATCCAGCCTGAGCGTAGCGCTACGTCTGATAAGGAAGCGTTATCAGACGTTGGCCGCAGCGAAGAAATCCTTACGCGCGGAGACCGGCGCGGCGGTGAACCGCACCGAGTTTCCCGGCGGCTCCAACGCGTGTGAGGATGGGGCCATGATCAAGCGAAGCAAACCCGTTTCGCCGGAGGCCCCCGAGTGGGTGGTCCGGATGGCGCTCGACGACCGAGGCGAGCATGGCTCGCAATATGCGGCGGTTTGCGCGATCTGTGTTTGCGCACGAAACAGATGCGGACGGACGGCTAAGGATCTCAAACAGGCTCTCAGCGGCTGACGTTACCGTTGCCCGGGCCAAGCAAACGCGCGTTCGAGCCGACCGCCATAAGACGAGGTGGTTCAAGCCCGCAAAAAGCGACACGACATGCTCGCGTAATGACCACCCGTGACGCGTCTGCGTCAGGCCGCAGAGCAGATTCTTGAAGTGGTGATGTTGGTCGTTAACTTCGGGTCGGTTCTACGCGGTGCATGTCGTCCGCCTGTTCGGCAGAGCACGATTACAGCCGCACCATGAGAGGGGCCTTGATACTTTCCACTCGCATCGCCTCTGACGCTCGGAGGCGCATCGCGCCTACCACACAGGACCGGCGATCATCGTAGCGGGAGATCGTAAGCGGCGAGTTTGGCAGCATCGCAGCGACAACGAACGACGACGGCACGTCCAGGTTGAACTCGCGACCGAAGTAGGTACCGATACGAACGGGTAGCCCCTGCGCAGCGAGCCATGCAGTCAGCCGGTTAGGGTCAGCGTCTGGATTGCTGCCGGGGAATGAGATCCGCAAGCGCTCGCGGTGGCGATTGCGGTGCGCGATGTTGAGCGGGTCGGCAACAAACCAGCGCAAAACCTGTAGATCTCAGGTCTCGGTTGCTGAACCGCCCGACCCGGTAGCCATACGGGTGGATGGCACATCGACACCGGTTTGCTGCCGTTTGGGCATCTCTCTTACGGCAGTAGATATCGGGTGGCTGAGCGTCGGGATGAAGCGATCATGACCATGGGCAGGCAGGTCGGCGCGGGACCGCGCCGCGTCCTGTTTCTAGGGGCAACCGGTACGATCGGGCGGGCGACCGTTCGGGCGCTGGTGTCACACGGCCATCAGGTCGTCTGCCTGGTCAGGCGCCCTGCCGACTTCGCTATCCCGGTTGGCGCGACCGAGCGGATCGTGAGCCTGGCCGACCCGTCGTCGGTGACGCGCGACGGTATCCGCGGCGAACCGTTCGACGTCCTGGTGTCGTGCCTCGCCTCGCGCACCGGATTACCCGATGACGCTTGGGCGGTCGATTACAGGGCGCATGTCAACGCCCTCAATGTCAGCCGGGCAGCCGGCGTCACGCACGTCGTGCTCCTCTCGGCGATCTGCGTCCAGAAGCCGATCCTGGCCTTTCAGCATGCCAAGCTTGCCTTCGAAGCGGCGTTGATCGCCTCGGGGCTCGCCTACACGATCGTTCGGCCAACCGCCTTCTTCAAATCGCTTTCCGGGCAGATCGATCGCGTGAGACGTGGCAAGCCCTTCCTGATTTTCGGGGATGGGACGCTGACGGCCTGCAAGCCAATCAGTGATGATGACCTCGGCCGCTACCTCGCTGACTGCCTCGACCACGATGAGAGACGCAATCGCGTGTTGCCGATCGGTGGACCAGGCGAAGCGATCACACCGAAGGCGCAGGGCGAGCGGCTGTTCGCCCTATTGGGGCGTCAACCGCGCTTCAAGCACGTCCCGGTCGTGCTGCTGGATGTGATCATCGCCATCCTGGCGACGACCGGACGATGGATGCCAGCCCTGGCTGCCAAAGCCGAACTCGCGCGGATCGCACGCTACTACGCGACCGAGTCGATGCTCGTACTGGATCCGGCGACCGGACGATACGATGCGCAGGCCACCCCTTCGACGGGGTCGGAGACGCTGTTCGACTATTATGCCCGCGTGATCCGCGGCGAGGCGGTTGCCGAGCGTGGCGACCATGCGGTGTTCTGAGCATGCAGGGAGCCGAATAAGGCGAGCTGACGTGGCGAAGCTTCGATCCGACCATGAAGAAAAACGGTGGCCCTCATCGGAAGGCATCTCCGTAACGAAAGCCTATGCCCCTTAGCTATATCGATAACCGGTTTTGGCTCGTCGCCGGAACGTCAAACAATCAGTCCGTTGGAGATCTGATTAGACGCGAAAGACTGGAAGTGGCCGTGTGCGGAATGGCTGCGTTTGAGCAGGCCGACCGGAAAAGCGGACGGCCTCGTACCGACCCAACCCAGTCGTCGCGGCTCGAACAAGCGATTCCCGAACGCCGACATGCCCCAATGGCACAACAGCTTCGCCGAAGCGGAGCCGTTGCCGATGCAATCAGGCGACGGTCATTCGGGCCTGACTGCGCCAATCGCGTCGACGCTCAATACACTCACGCCGAACCAGGCCGCCGCTCTACGAAAGGATGCGATCGCCACCACGGCCACCACGCCGCGCTCGCGCAGATCGACCCGCAACGATGAAGGCGTCGCTGGCCCCGTCGCCACCCAACGCCGCAACCGCAACTCCATCCCCATGCCCCGGGCACGGCTCTGGTTTGTGGGTCTGATCACTCACGTAACAGCTCTGATCTGCTGGTGTAAAGAAATTATTAACCAATCCCTATCCACGCTCGGGGCTTACACGCCTGTTCCGAGCGGATCGAATGAGAGCGCCAACCAAGTATCGGGTGGAGCCATTCGAAGCATGAGTCATATTCAATCCGGCTTGATCGGATTTTCTATCGGTCACCGACGAATATATATTTTGGATATTTGGATTGAAGTCTGAAGTCTCGGTTCAGATTTGTCTGAATGTGGCGAACAGCTTATACAATGTTCGGAGTGGATCAGTGTTATTACGGGTAATATTATATGTTATATGGCGTCATCTGTGCCGATTATTTTGATCGTAGGTGGCTCAACGGTGACGATGGTTGGATTGATGGACGTAGCGTTCGGATATACGTGCTTCCCGAGCCCGATCTTGCAGATTAGAGCGGAATGAGTCAGGGTGATCTGGTGCAGTTAGTGTGTTCGGAAGTTGATTGGGCGACAGATAGCGTTGCTGCGTTCGCAGCCGGCCTCGGACGCGTCTTCATGGCCGCCGGTGATATGCGCTTCGTGTGAACGCCATCGAACTGACAGCGGTATGGGACCATGGTGGTCTCATCGCGTGCCATATTGGCGTAACTCGATCGCCGGATACGGAAGAGACCGATGAATGCTCAATCTGCAGTGCGGGTCGCTGACGTTATCGGCAAAATCGGTATCAACTCGCACATAAACTATACCGATGGGCAGTATGCCAATATTACTCAAGATCTAAATGACCTTCAGTACCTTGGTCTTACAAATCTTCGGGACGCCGCACCGAACCCAACTTTGGCGGGTCAGGATAATCTTGCCGCCGCAGCGCAGGCTGGAATGAAGTTTGACTTCCTCGTTCAGGGCTCGGTCAATCCCGTGGATGCCGTCAAACAGATCCACGCGTTTGTCGTCGCTCATCCAGGATCGGTGACCGCGATCGAGGGACCGAATGAGGTGAACAACTTCCCGGTGACATATCATGGTCTTACCGGGACTGCAGCTGCGCAAGCCTATCAGCAGGATCTCTATGCTGCTGTGAAGGCCGATCCCATCCTCAAGAATATACCGGTACTTAGTTTCACTGATTTCCCAATATCCAAAACTGAATCGGATTATAATAATATACACCTTTACAATAAATTTGGCGGCCAGCCTCGAGGTGATATTAGCGGCGGTGATGCCGATGTGGTTGCGGTCGATCCTGGCGAGCCGATTGCAATTACAGAGCTCGGTTATCAGACCTCGATCACGGCAGGGGTAGCCAGCAACTGGGAAGGCGTCGATGAGGCTACCCAAGCAAAGCTGATCGTGAATAGCGTTCTGGATGCCGCTCAACTGGGTTCAAATAAAATTTATCTATATCAATTGCTTGACGCCTATTCGGATCCACAAAACACGAATATAGAGGATCACTTTGGTCTTTTCCACCTCGACAATACACCGAAGCCGGCCGCAACGGCGCTCCACAATCTGACGTCAATCCTGAGCGATCCGGGCTCTGATGCATCTCATTTCAGCCCGGGGGGACTTGTCTATTCGTTGAGTGGAATGCCAAGTTCGGCCTACAGTCTTCTAACGCAAAAATCCGACAGTTCGTATCAGATTGTACTTTGGAATGAGCCTGATGTCTGGAATGAACAGACACACCGACCAATACAGACGGCGTCAAGTCCGATTACAATACAGTTAGATCAGGTATTTTCAACAATCCAGATCTTCGATCCGGTCAGTGGCGCGACACCGGTGCAGACCCTGCACAACGTGTCCAGCGTTTCTTTGTCGATGGCCGACCATCCATTCATCATTCAAGTATCCGGTGTCGCTGCATCCAGCACGGGCGCGTCAAACGCCGGCTCCGGCG